>JANXQO010000167.1 GCA_025353485.1 Chitinophagales bacterium | reverse complement strand
TTTTATTTAGTTATTACAAGCCTGATTTTTTTAAGTTCCTGCACTGAGGAATCAAGTAAAAAATTTACAGATGGTACAGAATACAAGATCATAAGCGATGGTAAAGGCAAACAGATCGTTAATGGCAATTTTATTGAAGTTGAAATATTAAAAAAATACAAGGACAGTGTTTTATACGATTCAAGAGATATTATGCCACAATTCGGTTTGTATGATACAGCTCAATTTCCTCCTTTATTTAAAGCGATATTTAAAAATGTAAAAGTTGGTGACAGCATATTTACCAAAAGCCTCGTGGATTCAATTTATAAAGCCGGTAAAATGCCTCCCTTTGCAAAAAAAGGAGAATATGAAACTACTACTTACAAATTTGTAAATGTATATACCACAAAGGAACAAACTGACTCTGCTTATAATAAGTGGCTGCCTGTTGCAAAAGTCCGATCAGCTAAAAAAATGACAGAACAAATATTAGCCGATCTTAAAACCAATGCACCACAATTAAAAGCTGATGATAAAATTCTCAGTGATTATATGGCAGCCAATAAATTAGCGGGTGTAAAAGCGCCATGGGGTACCTATGTTGTTATTACTACTCCGGGCACAGGCGAAAACCTTACTGACAGCAGCATAGCGGTTGTAAATTATACCGGCAGAACATTAGCGGATACTGTTTTTGATTCAAACACGGATGCTAAATTTGGCCATAAACAACCTCTTAATGTTGACATGTCACAGGTTAGCGGTATTATCTTAGGATGGACTGATGGATTAAAACAAATGAAAAAAGGCAGCAAAGGAAAATTCCTGGTACCTTCTTCTTTAGGTTATGGCAAAACAGGAAATGGCGAAAAAATTAAACCTAACGATAATTTAATTTTTGATATAGACGTGATTGATGTTATCACCCCGGCGCAATACCAGGCACAACAAATGGAACAACAACAAAAAATGATGCAGATGCAACAGATACAACAAAAAATGCAACAGATGCAGCAATCATCTCAGGATCCTTCTAAAAAGAAATAATATAAAATATTGATCTTTTAAAAGAGGCAGCAATGCCTCTTTTTTATGCATTGAATTTTACTTGAAATTCTTTTATATCCATTAAAGATTATAAGCCGGCCATTTGTGGAGTTAGCAAATCTCCCCTTCGGGGAGGTTTAAAGGGGCTGTATATCTTTCCAACAATGCAATTACTTCTTTGGCTTCTTTTACATCATGCACCCGCAAAATATTTGCGCCGTTTTGTAAAGCCAACGTATTTAAAACGGTTGTGCCATTTAATGCTTCTTCCGCCGTTACACCCAACGTTTTATAAATAGTTGATTTTCGTGAAAGCCCTGCTATTATTGGCTTATCAAGCATTTTAAAAGCAGAAAGCTCTTTTAATAATGTAAAATTATGAGCGATTGTTTTGCCAAACCCAAACCCCGGATCAATGATAACATCGTTTATTCCGGCACGTCTGCACTCATCAACTTTTTGTATAAAAAAATCAAGAACTTCCATTATTACGTTTTCATAAGTTGGATGTTCCTGCATATCCTCTGGCGTACCTTTCATGTGCATACAGATGTATGGCACCTGCAATTTTGCAACTGTTGATATCATAGCGCTGTCCATATTTCCTGCACTGATATCATTAATTATTGCAGCCCCTGTGTTCACACATTCTTCAGCAACTTTTGATTGGTAAGTATCAACAGAAATAATTGTTTCAGGAAAATTTTTCAGAATTATTTCTATTGCAGGAAGCACTCTTTGTAATTCCTCTTTAATAGAAATCCTTTCACTACCAGGTCTTGTACTTTGTCCGCCAACATCAATAATGCCGGCACCATCATTTATCATTTTTGTTGCCTGCGCTAAAACAGATGCGTTTGTTTGTTGGCTGCTTCCTTTATAAAAAGAATCAGGGGTTATGTTGATAATGCCCATTACTAATGGCTTATCTATTACTAATAATTTGCCTTGGCAGTTTAATGAAAACATTGGCTACTTATCTTTATTTTTGAAGATATAAATAACTAATGTAAGTTAGTTTTTTATGTTACTTACAAATAGTGAGATGTGAAACGACAAACGTGAGACTTTCACGTCTCACTTCTCACGTTTCACGAATAACGTAACACTAAATAAAAAAATGCAGGATAATACCAATCACCAGTACGATACGGCAATAAAAAGTTGTGAAGATATTTTTATAAAAAAAACAAAAGATTATGGTACTTCATGGAGAGTTTACAGAACAATTTCAGTGGTTGACCAGATCTACATAAAAGCAAAACGGATACGCAACATACAGGAAAAGAAATTGCAAAAAATTGATGATGACCTGTTGAGTGAATTTAAAGGAATAGTAAATTATGGAGTAATTGGTTTGATACAATTGGATCTGCAAAATGATGAAACAGAAGATCTGGATGTGGAAATTGTAACTCGCATGTATGATAAAAATATTGTGGTTGCAAAACAATTAATGCAGGATAAAAATCATGACTATGGAGAAGCCTGGAGAGAAATGAGCCAGGAAAGTTTTGCGGATATGATATTGGCAAAGGTTTTACGCATTAAACAGATTTTAAACAACGAAGGCAAAACCCTCATTAGCGAAGGCATTGATGCAAACTTTTATGATATTATAAACTATGCAGTTTTTGCATTGATATTGGCAAACGAATGAAAAGTATCGCAAAGAAAACAAAGGATCGCAAAGTTCGCAAAGTTTATCTTGGCGTTCTTTGCTTATTCTTAGCGTTCTTTGCGATACAGAAAATATAATAACACAATGAGAATAATTGTAAACATTGCCAGGATAATTGTTGGAGTGCTTTTTATTTTTTCAGGATTGGTAAAAGCAAATGATCCGCTCGGGCTATCCTACAAAATGCAGGAATTTTTTGAAGTATGGGGCAACTATTCTGCATTGCATAGTTTAATGTTATGGCTCAATGATTATGCATTGGCATTCTCCATCATCACGATAACATTGGAGGTAATTGTTGGCGTAGCTATTTTATCAGGAAGGGGAGTAAGGTTTTTTAGCTGGCTGTTATTATTGCTCATTATCTTTTTTACCTTCTTAACAGGATATGCAGTGCTATCGGGTAAAATACGTACCTGTGGCTGCTTTGGCGATTGTATTCCCTTAACCGCAACGCAATCATTTATAAAAGACATTCTATTATTTATTTTGATATTGATCATTTTCTTTGGTACAAAATATATAGTACCATTATTTAAAAGCAGGCTAAGTTTCGTTATTATGTGTGTATCTGTATTGCTGTTGCTCGGCTTTCAATGGCAGGTTTTAAAACATATGCCATTGATAGATTGCCTGCCCTATAAAAAAGGAAACAACATTTTGGAACTCCGCAAAATGCCTGCAAATGCAGTTTCTGATAAAATGGATTTTAAATTTGTTTATGAGAAAAATGGAGAAAAAAAAGAATTTAATAAAGATCAGTTACCGGATTCAACCTGGACATTTGTAAAACGTGAGGATATACTCATTGAAGCAGGAAAAAATAATGAACCGCCCATAAAAGATTTCTTTTTAAATACTCTTTCAGGTAGCGACAGCACCGAAGCAATATTAAATAACCCCGGCGAATATTATTTTTTCTTTAGTAAAGATGTAGCAAAAGATACTGCCCGTTGGATGAATAATTTCAGGAAGCTGTACAATTTTGCAAAAG
>JANXQO010000162.1 GCA_025353485.1 Chitinophagales bacterium | reverse complement strand
GATCATAGGATCAAATACCATATTTATTTATAATGCCCTGAATAGCTAAACTAAAATGTTACCATGTTAAAAATTATAAGAAAGGTTATTGCGTTTTCTTTAAAGAACAAATATTTTATATTATTTGCTACACTGGGTTTGCTTACAGGAGGTGTTATTACATTTCGCAGCATGCCCATTGAAGCTTTTCCTGATGTTACAAATACTGAGATAACAATAATCACTCAATGGTCTGGAAGAAGTGCAGAAGAAATTGAAAAGTTTATTACGATTCCGATTGAGATAGCAATGAACCCTGTACAACAAAAGGTAAGTCTGAGGTCTACAAGTATATTTGGATTATCCTACATCAAACTTGTATTTGAAGATGAAGTAACTAACGATCAGGCCCGGCTTCAGGTAAACAACCTGATGTCAAATGCAGTTCTTCCCCCCGGTGTTACTCCTTCAATCCAACCACCAACAGGCCCTACCGGTGAGATTTTCCGTTATACGCTAAGAAGTAAAACAAGAGATGTTCGGGAATTAAAAACACTTCAGGATTGGGTGGTTGACCGTCAGCTAAGATCTGTACCGGGTGTTGCCGACGTAGTAAGTTTTGGAGGCGAAACTAAAGCTTATGAGATTAGGGTAGATCCTCAAAAGCTGAGTAATCTCGGTATAACACCGCTGGATGTTTTTAATGCTGTAACCAAAAGTAATATCAATATTGGTGGTGATGTAATCAATAAAAATAATCAGGCCTATGTAGTAAGAGGTATCGGATTACTAAATGATATAAGTGAGATACGGAATATTATAATTCAAAATGTAAACGGAATACCTGTACTGATAAAAGATATAGCTGAAGTAGAGATATCTAACGTACCAAGGCTTGGACAGGTAGGAAGATCCGATGCAATAGATTCAACAAAAAAAAGATCTGTTGTTCGGGAAGAAGATGTTGTAGAGGCGATCATCCTGATGCGAAAGGGTGAAAACCCCACAAATGTAATGAAGGCATTAAAGGAAAAGATTGCTGTTGTTAATAATAAAGTGCTGCCGCAGGATACACAGATTATTCCTTTTTATGATCGTGAAGATCTGATTCATTTTGCAACAGGTACTGTAATGCATAACCTGGTTGAGGGAATATTACTGGTAACTTTAATTGTATCATTATTCATGTTCAACTGGAGAACAACACTAATCGTTTCCATTGTTGTTCCGCTGGCTTTATTGTTTGCATTTATTTGTTTAAGATTGATGAATATGTCTGCAAATTTATTGTCTCTTGGAGCAGTAGATTTCGGAATAATAATAGATGGGGCAGTAGTAATGGTAGAGGGAATTTTTGTTATCCTTGATCAGAAAGCAAAAGATGTTGGAATGGAAAGATTTAATAAACTTTCCAAGTTAGGTATCTTAAAAAATAAAGGAGCTGAATTAGGTAAAGCAATATTTTTTTCAAAGTTGATAATTATTGCAGCGCTGTTACCCATTTTTTCTTTTCAAAAGGTAGAAGGAAAAATGTTTTCTCCATTAGCTTATACGTTAGGTTTTGCATTATTAGGCGCATTAATAACAACGCTTACTCTTGTGCCGGTTTTGATCAGTTTATTACTAAGAAAAAATATAAGGGAAAAGCATAATCCAATAGTAAAATTTCTTACCAAGTATATGCTTCGTGGTTTTAATTTTACTTCTAAACATAAAAAACCTGTTCTGCTTATTTCATTTGTAGTAATTGCCTTCGGACTTTTTTCCTTCAAATTTTTGGGCACAGAATTTTTGCCTGAACTGGATGAGGGTTCTATTTGGTTAAGGGTACAGCTGCCATACAGTATTTCTTTAGATAAATCCGTAGAAGTTGCTCAGCAGGTAAGGGATAAATTAATGACTTTTCCACAAGTGAGAAACGTTGTATCCCAAACCGGCAGGCCGGATGATGGAACAGATGTAGCAGGATTTTACAATAACGAATTTGATGTAATGCTTTATCCTGCGGATGACTGGAAATTTCACATAACAAAAGATGAATTAATAGATGAGATGAATAAAAAATTATCTGTAATACCCGGTGCAGATCTCAATTTTTCTCAGCCTATAACAGATAATATTGAAGAAGCTGTGTCTGGGGTAAAAGGTTCTATTTGTGTAAAAATATTTGGTGATTCGCTTAATTATATGGAAGATAAAGCCAGTGAAGTATATGATATATTAAAGCAGGTAAGGGGTATAAATGATTTGGGTGTAATAAGAAATATTGGCCAGCCCGAATTGGATATTGATCTTGATGAGCAAAAAATGGGATTATATGGAGTAGCTACTGCAGATGCTAATGCTGTTATAGAAATGGCTATTGGTGGAAAGGCCGCAAGTACATTATATGAAGGAATAAGAAAGTTTGATATACGGATAAGGATACCCGAAGAATTCCGCAGATCAGAGACGGATATAGGAAATCTTATGGTACCAACATTATCGGGTTCAAAAGTTCCGGTTAAAGAAATTGCGACTATTACAACCAAGACAGGCCCATGCTTAATATTCAGAGATGACAATCAAAGATATTCTGCTGTTAAGTTTTCGGTTCGTGGCAGAGATATGGGAGGTGCAATTGAAGAAGCTAAAGACAAAGTGGAAAATACCATCAAATTAAAAAAAGGTTATAATATGGTATGGCAGGGAGATTTTGAAAATCAACAAAGAGCTACCAAAAGATTGCAACAGGTAGTACCGATAAGTTTACTGCTTATCTTTTTATTATTATTTACAATGTTTGGAAATTTTAAAGATGCCGGATTGGTTTTCCTTAATGTTCCCTTTGCAATTGTTGGCGGTATAGCAGCTTTATTTTTAACAGGTACAAATTTTAGTATTTCTGCCGGCATAGGATTTATTGCATTGTTTGGAATTTGTATTCTCTTCGGAGTGCTCCTTATGACGGAGTTTAAACAGAATTTAGAAAAATCAAGGAAAGGGCATCACCAGTATTTGCATACTGCAATAAAGCTGGGCGTAAACTCAAGAATACGTCCGGTGATAATGACTGCTTTAATGGCTGCCGTTGGTTTATTGCCTGCAGCCATATCTCATGGAATTGGTTCTGAAAGTTCCAGACCCCTTGCCAGGGTAGTTATTGGAGGAATTATTTGCGCCATGGTTTTTTCATTATTAATATTCCCTCACTTTTTTGCATGGGCTTATAGAAAATTTGATACGCTTCATAAAACTGACGAGATTGGAAAATAATACAAGGTCTGATTTGAAAAATGATTAGTAAAAAAATCCGATGAAGATTTTAAAAGCTTTATTCAGTGTTATATTTTTTTTAGTTATTTCTAAAAATATAATCGGGCAAAGAAGAATAGGACAAGGTTTTTTACCCGCTTCTGAAAATTTTAATAAAGCACGTTTTAACCTTGTAATAATCAGCGAGGCCGGAATTGCAACGCTTGCAACAATTGGCTTACAATATTTGTGGTATAAGAAATTTGCAAAAAGCCGGTTCCATTTTTTTAATGATAATAATGAATGGCTTAATATGGATAAAGTTGGACACGCAACTACTGCATACAATATTTCTGCGGTTCAATATAACCTGATGAGATGGAGTGGTGTAAAAAATAGTTCATCAATATTAATTGCAGGAGGCACGGCAATAGCTTATATGACTATGATTGAAATATTTGATGGCTTCTCTGCTAAGTGGGGTTTTTCCAAAGGCGATATGCTGGCCAATATTGCCGGAACAGGTTTGTATGTTGCAGAGCAAGAGGCATGGAATCAACAAAAAATACAATTACGATTCAGCTATCACAATTCAATTTATGCAAAATATAATCCGGGGGAATTAGGTAAAAATTTACCTCAAAGAATATTGAAAGATTACAATGGGCAAAGCTATTGGCTATCATTTAATATTGCATCTGTTATTAGTAACACCAACTTTCCTAAATGGATAAATGCAGATGTTGGTTACAGTGCAGAAGGAATGACAGGAGCAGTTAGTAATCCATCTGTAGTTGATGGTAAATCTATCCCTTCATTTACCAGACAAAGAAAATTATTTTTTGGTGTAACAGGCGCATTTGTAAAAAAGAACGATACGCCTTTTCCTTCATGGATAAATATTATCAGAGTTCCTTCTCCTGTTTTAGAATGGAAATTAAAAACAAAAGAAATGAAGGGACACTTTTTATATTATTGATTTATACCACTATTTTTAAACCAACCTGCACGGTATTTCTAAATCTTCGGATAAATAATACATTGCACAAATCCGGTGATAACCATCAGCAACAATTAATTTATGCTCATATTTAACTAATAATACCGGTGATAATTTATCACCCTTTTTAACTTTCTTTAAATTTTCTTTTACGTGAATATTATTTTTTGATAACAGCGGTAAAACACTTGCTCTTAATATATCTTTCCCTTTTTTTGTAATGGTTACTGCTTTTTTTAGATTATCAACAAAAACATTTGTTTCCTCTGTAGAAAAAAGCAATTCCAGATAATCAGCTGCTGCAGGAAAATCATGAGGCTCCGGGTTTTTTAACCAATATTTATTCATAATCTTTTATTTAAAGGTGAAAGTAACTAAACTTATAATTAAGGGAATCTCTAATAACAGTAAGTTTAAACTTTCCAAAAGTTTAAATTAAGCATTGGGCGTTAGTTTATAATTACCAACTTTTGGAAAGTTCAGTATTTAGAGATGCCCCTTAATAGAGAGTATAGTGGAAATGAATTTTTAAGAAAAATATTACCTTCCGTAGAAAATGATGTGAATATTTTTAGGCTTTGAAAAAACCAGTATCTTACTAAAAAATTGCCGGACATAAAGTTTAAATTTTTTAAATAATGGAAGAGATAGAAATACCTTTGGAAGATCTAAATGAAAAAATAAATGAAAAGGCAGAAGAATTCTATGAAAAAAAAGAGCGGTGGACTTTGATCGTAGCAATATCTACCGCTGTGATGGCTGTATTAGCTGCAATAGCAGGATTAATGGCTGGTCATCATTCAAATGAAGCATTGATAGAACAAATAAAATCTTCTGATCAATGGGCATTCTACCAGGCTAAAAGTATAAAGGCCGAGATTCGTTTAATTCAACCACTTCCCAATACTACTAAAACTCATGAAGAAGTAAAACGGGAAGAGGAGGCTATTAAGATTAAGGCCGAAGAGGCAGAAAAAGCTTCTGAATTTCATTTACAAAAACATATTATACTTGCGAGATCTGTTACCTTATTACAAATTTCCATAGCTATTTCTGCAATTGCAATATTAACACGTAAGCGATTTATGTGGCTGATAGCAATGGGTATTGCTACAGGTGGGGTATGTTTTTTATTAGCCGGAATTATTTGACCCTTCTTTAAAAATTCTTTTATTTAAAAATAAGTGATGACCTTATCACTAATAAGACTGCTAATTTTTTTATTATGTAATATCCCGTAGGTGTAATGTCATTAAGTTAAGAATATACGATACAAACCAAGAAGGTTTTTTTCAAGATTTTAAATTGAGAAAGAATTATAAAACCTTCTTGGTTTGTGTTAACTTAATGACATTGCCCGTAGGTGACGGAACTACTTTTGAGTATGCACTTCTTAGCAGCGGGGGAAAAGAATATTACTTCAATAAATTATACTTTAGCAAAATAAAAATTCTTTAGTGTGTTGTTTTAAATCTAACAGAAACGCCCAAAGCAATATACCATTGTGCAGCTGTGGTTGTAAGACCAAATCCTGAAGAAAAATCTACTTTAAAATTATTTGTTATAAAGTAAGCTATTCCTCCATCAACATTATGTTCGGGAAATATTTGTTTTTTAAAAGCACCAAAGCCTTCAATGTAACTATACCATTTTTTTGAAAAGTTGAAGCCTGCTGTTAGTGTATAAATATATGCGGGGTCGTTTGTATAGCCGTCCCATTCGCAGCCAAGATTATAGCCTAAACAAATTTTTTCTGATAAAGTATGCTGCATCGTAAATCTGAAATTGGGAGCAATATTATCAGGTTTAAATTTAGATGAAGAAAAGGCAGGTATTCCCAGGTGAAAAATAAATGATGTTTTTGGAAAAAGTTTTTTTTCCTCAGCCAAAGCAATTTTTGCACCCAACTCAGCAACATCCAGCCCTGTTTCATTTGTAGTTCCAAATGTTGTAACCGAAGAATTTGTTTTAAGTGTTGTGATAAGTCTTAACTCCACCCTTTTACTTACTCCATATTTACTCAAAAGAGTAGGGGTTAAATATTCTTTTTCATCAATATTATTTTTTTGAAAATTAAATCCTGCTTCAAATTGAAGCCATTTAGCAGGAACTAAAAAAGCGCTTTCAGTTTGATCGGGGCGGTCAGTATCTATGGGAGGGATCTGCGCATAGATGCTAATGGATAAACAGAGTAAAATACCAGTATAAAAAAATTTCATTAATCTAAACTAAAATTTAGGTTCGTCTAATAATTAATTCAAATATATAGAAATTTTATAAGTATTCGCCGGGTCATTTTTCAAAAAACGCAACGCTGCCGCCAACCCAGTCTTTATCCATATTGTACCGCACACCAATCATTTTGCCTTTACTTAATCTTGCGAGGTTATTTACTGCAACGGGCCTTTGCCAGCCGTCTTTCCAAAAATAAAAAATCCGTATTTCTGCTTTTGCAGGAATGTCTGGAGTAGTTATCACATCAGCATATTTTACTTTACACTGCAATATCCAGTTCTCAGGATCTTTTACTGTTTCAATATCTTCTTTGGTAACATCAATTATTACTCCCTGCCCGGCAAATGAGAACAATGGTTTTAAAACAAAGTTTTCCAGGTCACCGGGTAATTGTTTTACTTCATTAAGAAAAAATGTTTCGGGCACATACGGATGTTTAATAAAAGGCAACGTGAATTTGCTTATGCGGTAAAACCAATTGGGGTGCGGCACCCATTCTACATCCAGGTCCTGCGTAAGATCAACAAAGTTTCCAAGCTTTTCTTTTTGTTGCATTAGTTCATCAAATATCACACGGTTATAAATTCTTTTTACCTGTATCTTTTTTCCTTTGTTTATGTAATACAATTTTTTCTCTTCCTGCATAAGATCAGTAAGAGAAACGATAGGGATGTCTAAATAATCCTGTGTGCAATAAAAATCAATTCTTGTTTTTTGCTCATGTGGATTTATTTCTAAAAGAATAACATTCTCAATATTATGTTCACCAACAATTATTTCTTTCAGCAATTTTAGGTAAGACTCTTTTTTGTAATCATTTAAATAGTTATCAAAATTTTCAGGAATGTCAAAATGTTTTTTTAATACCTCAGGATAATATACCTGAAAACCAAACAGGGTAGGGAAGCCCTGCATTTCTATCAGTTGAGGTTCCAGTTCACCTGCCGCATTTTCACAAATACCAAAATCAAAAGCAATAAAATGTGTGTGCTCATTTTCATTAGGCACAACTTCTCCTTTCGGGATAGCGGCTGATGTTAACTTTTTAAAATTACTATCAACAATTACATCAACAATAGCTTCACAGGCAGCGATCGTTTTTTTTGTAAATTCTTTTGAAATAAAAATGGGCGTTTCTGCAATCCTGAAAAGTATATCACCCGGATGTTTACCATTAAGATCATCAAGAAATTTTTTATACTTCTCTTCTGTAAAATTTTTATTGAATTGTTTGCGAAGATCATTTATCATGCTATTTAATTTACATGATAAAAATACTTTTTAATATTGACGCAGATTATAAGCCATTTTTATCAGGCTGGAACGGTTACACAATGTTCAAGGGCAATATTTAAAAAGTTAGGAAGTATATGTGAGTAAGTCCATAATATTTTATCAGGATCATTTAAATGTTTCAACATTGATTCCCATTTTTCATGTCCATGATTTTCAATAACTGTTTTCTTTTTTTCTTCCGTTTGCAGGTACATGCTCATACCCACTGCATCGGCTTCAGGATGAAACTGAGTGCCGAAAAAATATTCATTAAAACGGATAGCCATAATTGCTCTTTCAAGTGGCACATGTGTTCTTTCTTTTTCTATACACATAATTTTTGCTCCTTTATACAGGATATTCATTTTTGGCTCAATTACCTGCCAGTCACGGCTATCCACAGCATAAAATGGATCATTCAAACCCTTAAATACAGGTTCATTTTTACCATCTTCTAAAAGATGGATAGGGAAAACGCCAAATGCTGTTGAGTTTCTTTTGCAAATAGTTGCAAGCTCCCAATGTCTGCATACCAATTGAAATGAATGGCAGATAAAAAACACATATTTCTTTTCGTGATTTTCTGAATTATTATTCCATTCTTCTATTGTTTCAAGCCATTTAAAGTATACCTTCTCCCAATTGCAGCCTTCACTTTCCAAAGGGCTTCCCGGCCCCCCGGTACTTATATAAATAGCATAGCTTACATCGGGGGTTTCATTCTTTAATCTTACGTCAAATTCATCCCATTCTACTTCAAGATTATTGATATCTCCAAAATGATTAAGTATTTCCCGCAGGCAGCGCATTCCCTGGTTTTCGTATCCTTCATACATGTCGAGAATGGCGATTCTGAGTGCTTTTTTTTCATCCAATTTCATTGTACAAAAATAATTATTATGTTTGAGTTATAAGTGACTTATTAATGCAATATTAATGTACCAAAGTTTAACCACTTACGTTATGTATTATATCATTAAGAAATTATCTTTGAAGTGACCTGATGAAAAAATTAAAATTGTTTAAACTATTGGCTTTGTTTGTTTTTGCCATTACTGTAAATCCAATACAGGCTCAAAACAGCTTTTCGTTTAATTGTGAAAAGGATACTTTATTTAATTGTGCCATCTCCTGTATCACCCTGCATACTATTATTCCTGATATTCATGCATCATCAAGTACATATGTTGTAAATCAAACATCTTCCAACGGTTGTTTTAGAAGTTACGTAGACCCGGCTCTACCTGGTTTACGTACCAATATAAAAGGAGACGATGTTTATTCCCGCACTTTGGATATTACATTTCCTTTTTCATTTTTTGGATCTACGTATACTAAATTAGTTGCCAGTACAAATGGCTATTTATCTTTTGATACTTCTGTTGTAAATACCTTCAGCCATTTTGGAATATTAAACAGAAACGATTCTTTAACAACTAACCTCGGAACTCCGCAAGATCTCCCTAGTGTATTATATGATAAGGCTCTTATAATGGGGCCTTATCATGATCTTGACGTAAAATCAAGTGTATCTCCTACGCAAATTAAATATGATATTATAGGAACTTCTCCTTATAGAAAATGGATTATAAGCTATTATAACGTGCCATTATATAGCACTGCCTGCCTAAATCTTAAAACAAATACACATCAAATAGTTTTATATGAAACATTGGGGATAGTAGAAGTATTCATTTATGACAAAGAAATTTGTCTTAACTGGAATGATGGTAGAGCTATGATAGGTATGCAGGATTTTAATAAATCATCAGCGATTATGGCACCGGGAAGGCAGGCATCAAGCGCTCCATGGGGCAGTAAGGGAATGAATGAAAGCTGGCGTTTTGTACCCGCTTCAGGCCCTTCACTTTTTAAAAGGGTGGAGCTTTATGATCAATTAGGAAGATTGATAACTACAGGCACTACTTCCAGCATAGCAAATAATTTGCTTGATGTAAATTTCAAAAATGTTTGCACCCCTAATCTCGGCGAAACTTATATTGTTAAAGCATTCTATAATAACCCCAACGGTTCCATTGCAGAAATTGTTAGTACAGATACAATAATTGTATCTAAAGGAGATGCTATAAAAGCCATTGTTAGAAATACAAATTGTTCTGGCACTGATGGTCAAATCAATATTCAATATCCGGTGGGGTCTGCATATGAATATTCTCTGGATGGGATTACCTGGCAATCTTCAAACGTTTTTACAGTTACAGATGATAAGTATACTATCAGGGCAAGAACGGTTGGCAGCAATTGTATTTCAACAAAAGATGTAATCGTTGAAAAATATTCACTTGATGCTAATATTCAAAAGATTTTTAATGCTTGTCCCGGCCCGATAACAGCATCTATTCAAATTATGCCTGCTCATGGCTCGGCACCCTATTTATATTCTTTAAATGGAGGAGTATTTCAAACAGGTAACGTATATAATAATTTGTCAGAGGGTAATTATTCTTTAATAATAAAAGATGCCAGCGGTTGCAGTTTCACTACTCAGGTAGATATAAATACAGTAAATTTAGCTAGTACAATTGTAACCAATACTGCATGTGGAAAAGGAACAGGATCTATTTTAATTACACCGAATTTCGGTAGACCTCCTTATACATATTCTATTAATGGAGGCGGAAATCAAACTTCAAATATATTTAATAATTTAACCGAAGGCTCTTATGATATTATTATTAAAGATGCCACATCCTGCTCTTATACATTCAGGGTTACTGTTAATGCTAATAATTCTCTAACGGCTAATCTTGATATAATCAAGCCAGATTGTTTAGGTAATGCAAATGGAAGTGTAATTGTTCATCCTTCTTCAGGTAATGCACCATATCAGTTTGCACTGGATTCAAATTCTTTTACAAGTGACAGCATTTTTAATAATCTTTCAGCCCGTGATTACATTTTACATGTAAAAGATTCATTGGGATGTATAAAGGATATAGTTATTACTCTCTCACAACCCAATTTATTTGAAATTTCAGGAATAACCACCTATGCCTCCACATGTTTCACTTCTGATGGGATAATTTTTATTAAGGCTAACGGGGGTACTACGCCTTATCTATATTCAATTGATAGTGCTAAAACATTTTACTTAACAAATACATTCCCTGCAGATGCAGGCGCTCATCCAATTGTTGTAAAGGATTCTAAAGGATGTATTTCTAATGGCGTAGCTATTGTACAGGCAATTGACAATTCTATAAAAGTAGATGTGGGACCAGATAAAACAATTTGTTTTGGTAACTCAACAAATCTTAACTCTTATACGAATCTTAAGGCTATCAGTTTTAATTGGAGTCCATCTTCCGGCTTAAATGATTCTACAATAGCGAACCCTATTGCCAGCCCGCTTGATACTACAACTTATATACTTACTGCAAAAACTGTGGTTTGCGAAGGTTCAGATACTATTACTATAAATGTTTTGCATAAGCCCATTGCTAATGCGGGAAAAGATACCACTATATGCAATAAATCTTATGCTATATTAAAAGGCAGTGCTACTAATATATCCGGGGGAGTAAAATATTTATGGTTGCCATCTGCAGGTCTTGATTCACCAACTTCATCTACAACTATTGCAAGACCAATAACTACCGGTGCTCATAATTATAGATTGCAGGTTAGTGATACCTATGGATGTAATTTTAAAGTATATGATGATGTAAAAATTACCATGAATGAAACTTTGGTGGCCAATGCCGGTAATGACACGGTGGCATCAATAGGTGTGCCTCATCAGTTATTTGGAAGCGGCGGAATTTATTATTTATGGTCACCATCAAATGTGTTAGATGATCCTTTAGCACAAAATCCAATTGCATCTTTACAAAATGATACACGTTTTAATTTAGTTGTAAAAGATACGCTGGGTTGTATTGGCACTGGTACAGTCTTAATAAAAGTCTATAAAGGCGTTACATATTATATTCCAAATGCTTTTACACCAAACGGAGATGGAATAAATGATGTGTTCAGAGCTATTGCACCCGGGATACAAACAAATTACTTTAGAATATTTAATAGGTGGGGGAGATTAATGTTTCAAACTAATAATACATCTAACGGATGGGATGGAACTTACTTAGGAATTCCTCAACCAACTGCGGTATATGTTTGGATAATAAAAGGATTGAAAGTATCAGGAGAAATTGTTGAATTAAAAGGTACGGTTACGCTGATAAGATAGCCTAATTAAATTCCATCTAAAAATTGAGAATGAATATAATCTACTACATCAACCAGGCTATTTGTTTGCTCATAAACTTTTAATTGCCTGTCAGCGCCGGTACCCTGTTCCAGCATTTTGTGTATATGGCTTATTGCATTTTTAATTCCAAGCGGGGTTGTTACATCATCAATAAAATCTAATAATTCATAAATTAAAACACGTGTGTTTACTTCAGTTTCTTTTCCAAAATCAATCATGCTGCCATCAATACCATAGCGTCCTGCTCTCCACTTATTTTCGTTAATTAAGATGCGTGGATACATAATAAAATTTAGGTTTTGCAAACGCAGTTTGTATAACTTGGCACAAATTCCCTGGAATAATGCAGCAATAGTTATTGTTTCCTGAACTGTCATTGGCACATCACATATCCTGAATTCTACAGTATTGAAAAACGGATGCACTCTAAGATCCCACCATATTTTTTTTGCATTATCAATACAATTTGTTTTTACTAAAAGTTTGATGTAATTATCATACGCTTCAATACTTTCAAAATAATCCGGGATGCCAGTTCGTGGAAATTTATCGAACACCTTTGTTCGGAAAGATTTGTACCCTGTTAATCTTCCTTCCCAAAATGGAGAGTTGGTGCTTAATGCATAAATATGAGGTAAAAAATATCTTGCCGAGTTCGCTATGTGCATTGCCAATTCACGATTTTCCATACCAACATGAACATGCAATCCAAATATTAAATTACTTCTGGCTGCTTCCTGTAGCTCATTTACAATTTCACTATATCGGGCATGGTCAGTTATTAATTGACTTTCCCAATGGCTGAAAGGATGTGTACCTGAAGCGCCTACCCACAAACCAATATCCCCGGCTATATTACTTATTGTTTTACGAAGCGTTGCAACATCCATCATTGCTTCATCAATATCCTGGCAAATATCAGTGCCCACTTCCACTACAGCCTGATGCATTTCTGCTTTTACTTTATCCTTTATTATTTTTTGGCCTTCCTGTACTATTTTTTGCTCGTGGCTTTTTAATTCACGGCTTACAGGGTCAATAACCATGTACTCTTCTTCTATGCCAAGAGTAAAATTTTTAAAAGAAATAGTTGCCATGTGAAACTTGAGTTATCAGTTATGAGTAATCGGTTATCAGTTTCTGTTACCATTTATAAATTTGCAACTTTTCACTCATCACTTCTTTCTGTCTTTTTTCTTTAATAAAGTTTTTTTTTGCCAGCACTCCGTTTTACATATTCTCCCCAGGTAAGATTATCTTTTGTGTCATCCTGTTGTTGTGCTTTTTCGATAGCATACATGGCAGCTGTTTCTACTACCCAATCAAAATTTTCCTGTCCTACGCTGGATACTTCTGCATCCGGTGCAGGATTGCAAAAATCAATTGCATACGGTACTCCATCACGAAGCGCAAGTTCTACGGTATTAAAATCGTACCCTAAATATTTATTAATTCTTAAAACAATATTTTCCATTAATGTATATCGTTCTTTATCCGGAGTAAAATCTGCAGCGTATCTTAAATGATGTGGATTACGTGGCTCATAAGGCATAATGCGTACATGTTTACCTCCTATGCAATAACACCTGTAGTATTCATCAAAAATAATTTCTTCCTGAAGCATCATAACCAATTCGCCTGTTTCTCCATGCTTTCTAAAAAGATCATCCATATCTTTTATTTGGTATACACTTTTCCATCCTCCACCGGCGAAGGGTTTCATGTACGCCGGGAAGCCGATATAATCAATAATACCATTCCAGTCTAATGGAAAAGCCAGGTTGGCAAATGACTGATCTGTCGTATCCAACGGCAAATCCTTTGATGGAAGAATAACTGTTTTTGGAACAGGTACATCAATTTTTGTAGCAAGACAATTATTAAAAAATTTTTCATCTGCACTCCACCAAAAAGGATTATTTATAACAGCCGTTCCTGTGAGAGCAGCATTTTTAAGATAGGCACGATAAAATGGAACATCCTGTGATATACGATCAATGATAACAGCATATCCGCTTGGCTCGCCCTGCATTACTTTATCAATATGTACTGCTTCTGCAGTTATGCCTTTTATTTTTTTGCTGTTTACTCTCTCAATAAACGCATCCGGAAAGCTTCTTTCTCTTCCAAATAAAATTCCAATTTTTTTCATGATAAATAATTTGTATGAATTATTACTACATAATATTTTTCAAGCCAATTCAAATATATTTTTTCATGGTCAATAAAACAAAATTGTTTTTATACAGGATATATTAGTGAATTTGGTTTGTAGATTTTTGATTAATTATTTTGGAATTGATTTTGCTTATTTTTGAAAGTTATGGAAGCAGAAAAGAACACCGGTATTTTAACAGAGACACATGTTTTATTTTCATTTTATCTTAACAGAGAAGTTACGCTGGATGTTTATTTACCCCCCGGTATTTTAAATCAATATGATTTAGGTTTACTTCTGATAAATGATGGGCAAGACCTTTTAGAAATGAATTTTGAAAATATTTTGGAAGTGCATTCTGAAATTATAATGCCTTTATTATGCGTTGGTATTCATTGCGGAAAAGACAGGAAAAATGAATACGGTACTACAGATATTTTAGATTATAAAGGACGGGGTACAAAAGCAAAAGCATATCAGCAATTTATTTTAAATGAGTTATTGCCATTTATAAAAAATACATATTTAATTGCTTCTTTTAAAGAAAAATCTTTTTGCGGGTTTTCGTTAGGAGGATTAAGCGCATTGGATATTGTATGGAATCATCCGGAAGAGTTTAGTAAGGTAGGTTTATTCAGCGCATCATTATGGTGGCGGACTGTAAGCCAGGATGATGAATTGTTTGATGAAAATTTGCACAGGATCATGCATATCAAAATTCGTAAAGGAAGTTATCATCCATGGCTAAAATACTTTTTTGAAACAGGAACACAAGATGAAACTGCGGACAGAAACAGCAATGGAATTATTGATGCCATAGATGATACAACAAGCTTAATTGATGAATTGATTTTAAAAGGCTATCACATGGAACGGGATATTAAATATCTTGAATTAAAAGAGGGCAAACATGATGTTGCAACATGGGGTAAAACATTCCCTGAATTTTTAAGATGGGGATGGGGGAAGAAGAGTAAATAGAGTAATACCTAAATAGGTAAAACAAAAAGCCATCCCAATAATTAAGACGGCTTTTTGATTGATATGTTTTTACAACTCCTAAAATATATAACGAACACCTAATTGTGCCTGCCATACATCTGCAATAGAAGTTCCTTTTCTGTAAGTATCATAGTTTAAACTATTATTTATAAGATTATATCTAAACACAGGCACATTATTAACTGCGGGCCTTGCAGCAACAGGAGAACTTGTATTGATTACATCTGCAACACCCCATTTATGATTAATCAAATTGCCTACATTAAATACATCAGCTCTTAATTGGATTGTATGCCTTTGTTTTCCAAAGTTTCTGAATAATTCAACCATAGTTGATAAATCAAATCTTGTAAGCATAGGTTGCAAAACACCATTTCTTTGGGTAACCTTTCCCCTGTTATTATTTAAATAACTATCCTTTTGAATATATGATTCAAAAGCATCTTTTTGTTGTTGTACAGTAATTACAGTAGCAACATTATTAATAGTTGCTGTATACTGTTCAAAATTCATTTCAAATTGGCTATTGTCTTTTGGAACATACAATAAGTCATTGCTACTTATACCATCACCATTTAAATCTCCTGAATAAACATAAGAAAACCTTCCCTGGCTTTGAGATTGTCCGAACAGGGAAACCTGGATTGCAACTGTCTTGGCAATTTCCTTTCTGTAAGTTATGTTTCCAATAATGCGATGCCTTGTATCATTATCACTATACGAATAACCAGGAAGATTGTTACCATTAACTGTTTTTGTTGATGTAAAACTACTAAATGCAATTGTGCTTGCACTGGAATTATCTTTTGTATAACCCAGATTATAAGCTAACATCCAGCTAAAGTTTTTTTGCAATGGCTTTTCAAGTTTAAGAGTAACACTTGCATTAGAACCGTAAGGGCGGCTGGATAATACAGTTGCATCTGTAACATTCGGATTAATTCTTACTGCACTTGAGCTACCTGCAAATCTTGGCCTGTTATCAGGGCCACTGAAAGTTGTAGTTGCCACTTTTTGATTGGCATTATAATAAAATATATTGCTTAAACTTTGTGTAAACAATAACTCCGCCGTTCCAATTATTCCTAAAAACATTTTTTGATCCACTGCAAAATTTGTTCTGAATACCTGAGGAAAACGGAAATCTTTCTCAATAGGTGCAATATTATAACTTGCAGCCGGAGTGCCGGGAACAATATTAGCAGGTATGTTACGGGTAATATCTGTGCTGAATGGATATTTTGTTAATGGACTGGCAGTTGTTCCATCCTGATTAATTTGCCCGCTTTGCAAACCATTGTTACCAACAGCATTGCTTATAAATACAAATGCAGGACGCCCTGAAAATAATCCTAATCCACCACGTATCTGTGTTGTTTTATCTCCTTTAATATCATAGTTAAATCCAAATCTTGGGTTAATCATTAATTTGGCTGATGGAAGCTGTGATGTACTTAATTTAGTAGGAGCGCCGGTTTCATCAACAAAACTGTATCCTGTTACCTGTTGGTTATCAAAAGCATTAGAAGTAAAGAAAGGTACATCGAACCGTACACCAAATGTTAGATTTAAATTGTCTTCTACCTGCCATTCATCCTGTACATACGCTCCAATATTTTTTGCTTTTGTAATTGCATTCCACAATTGGTTATTGGCTAAATTACTGTAGGTTAAAATATATCTTCTCAAACTTACTGGATTTTGAGCCATAGCAGGATTGGCCAAAAAAGCATTTGCAGAAGTATAAAAATCTGTCAGGCTGTTAAAAACATAAAATCCCTGAACTTGCGGTGTAAATTGGTTGAAGAATTTAAATGATTCAAAATTTGCTCCTGCAGAGATTGTATGTTTACCGTTATAAAAAGTAAGATTATCTGAAGCCTGCCATGTATCAGTATTTAAAACATTGTTAGGAGTAAAAGGTTCTGCTCCAAAAGAAATATAATTTCTATCAGCTCCGGTTCCATCTAAAATATCAACTAAAGGAAATAAGGATCCTTTTACAGCTCTAAAATCTCTGTTACCAGTATATCCAAAAATTAATTCATTAGATACTCTGTTGCTGATACGGGTATTTAACTGTCCAATCAAAGAATTTATATCATTGTGAATTTCGTAATTGTTATTAGAAAAATTAATTGTGTTTACACTGCTTTGACGCCCACCTGCAAAAGAACCTGATGAACTTGCCCCGATATCTTTATGAGAACGTAAAGAATTATATCGTATAGTGAATTTGTTTTTTGTATTAATATTCCAGTCAACCTTAGCTAAGATCTTTTTGCTACCGGTAAGAAAATCATAACCTTGATATTGCCCTGGATCGTACGAGAGTTTGCTGGTTAGGAAGCTGGATAAATCATCTAAGTCAGTTTGTTTAACTCTGGAAACATTTGCTTGTCCTGTATTCGATCCATTATCTGGTACAAAGGCAGTTCCCGGGTCTGTTCTTTTTTCCTCTTCATAATTAACAAAGAAGAACAATTTATTTTTTATTATAGGGCCTCCGAAACTTGCACCGTATTGTTTTACATCAAAATTTGATATAGTGACAGGTGTTTTTCCCTCAGGACCTGCATTTTTACCAACAAAATTCTGATTACGTTTGTTATAAAAAACAGAACCATGAAAAGTGTTTGTACCACTGCGTGTAACAGCATTAATACTTGCCCCTGTAAAACCAGCATCTCTTACACTATAGGGTGAAACATTTACCTGTATCTCCTCAATAGCATCTATAGAAATTGGCGAGGCACTCGTTTGGCTACCCGGTAATGCCTGTAAACCAAATGAATTATTAAAAATTGAACCATCTACAGTAAGATTAATAAAGCGGTTATCCTGGCCTGCAAAAGATGTTCCGCTGGCCTGAGGAGTTAATTTTGTAAAATCTGTAATGTTTCTGGATAGTGTAGGTAACGCAGCAATTAATCTTCTATTAATATTTGTTGAAGTTCCTTTTTTATCTTTAGAAATAAGAGAGCCTCTTTTTCCCGTGCCTGTTACAACCACTTCTGTCAGGTTTGTATTAACATCTGTAAGAACAACATTTATTTTAGTTGCTTCACCCAACTGAATGGTAACATCAGAAATTACTTCCTGTTTAAAACCAACAAAAGTTACTGTTACATTATAAGGACCTCCGACACGTAAACTTGGTATATTGAATATACCGCTTTTACCAGCAGAAGCCCTGTATACAGAACCTGAAGGAACGTGAAGAACTTCAACAGTTGCTCCGGGTAAATCATCTCCTTTTGAGTTTTTGACTGAACCGTTAATACTGCCAGTTGTAACCTGCGCATTTATTAAGGTGGGAATTGCAAATAAAGCAATAATGAAGGGTAAAATTCTTTTGTATAACATAGCTGTTAGTTTTTTAACTTTTAAACGTGGCAAAGAAAAGAAATAATATTGTAATATCAATTAACATTTATTAACAAGGTTATAGGCAATATTTTAATTCATTTTGCTGCTTTATATTAATAAAACCCTGTTGAATTACCATATTGATTGGATTCATTCAAACCTTGTACATCATTCATATCTTTACAAATAAATACAACATGATATGTTAGATACAATTGAATATGCAATTGAGGATATTAAAAAAGGTAAACTGGTAGTTGTAGTTGATGATGAAAGCAGGGAGAATGAAGGTGATTTTATTACTTCTGCAAAAAATGTTACTCCTGATATCATAAATTTTATGAGTAAGTATGGGAGAGGATTAATATGTGCACCACTTGCAGAAGAAAGGTGTGATGAGTTGGGATTGGAATTAATGGTAAACAGAAACACCGCATTGCATGGAACTCCTTTTACCGTAAGCGTTGATCTTTTAGGCCACGGCTGCACAACAGGTATATCAGCACAAGACCGTGCAAAAACTATACAGGCATTAATAGACCCCGCAACAAAACCGCAGGACCTTGGTAAACCCGGGCATATTTTTCCCTTACGGGCAAAATCCGGTGGAGTACTACGCAGAGCCGGGCATACTGAAGCAACTGTAGACCTGGCAAGGCTTGCAGGACATGGAGAGGCAGGAGTATTAGTTGAAATTATGCATGAAGATGGAACAATGGCCCGGCTTCCGGAGTTAATTAAAATAGCAAAGAAATTTGATCTTAAACTTATTTCGATAAAAGATATTATTGCTTACCGTTTAAAAAAAGAATCATTAATTCATGAGGATGTAAGAGTAAATATGCCTACAAAATATGGCACGTTTGAATTGATAGCTTTTAAACAAATTAATACCGGCGAAGAACATATGGCATTGAAGAAAGGAAGCTGGGCAAAAGATGAACCTGTATTGGTAAGAGTTCACTCAAGTTGTATGACGGGTGATATTTTAGGCTCTCTTCGCTGTGATTGCGGAGATCAATTACATGCTGCAATGAAAATGGTGGAAGCTGAAGGTAAGGGTGTGGTATTATATATGAACCAGGAGGGCAGAGGAATTGGATTACTCAATAAATTAAAAGCCTATAAATTACAGGAAGAAGGAAGAGACACGGTGGAAGCTAATTTGGAATTAGGTTTTGCGCAGGATGAAAGAGACTATGGTGTAGGCGCACAAATATTACGGCAGATGGGAATTACAAAAATAAAACTCATCAGCAACAATCCACGTAAGCGTGCAGGTATAAATGGATATGGTTTGGAAATTGTTGAAACAGTACCTATTGAGATACCCTCAAATAAGCACAATAAAAAATACCTGGAAACTAAAAGAGATAAGTTAGGCCATAAGATAATGGCAAAGAGTTAGAAAGGAAAAGGCCTTAAAGGTTTCTAAAACCTTCAAGGTATACACTGTTTACTTTCTTTTTTCTCCTCCAAACAATTCATAAAAACTATTAAAATCTTTTCGGTAAGAAAGTAAAATCCCTGTACGGTTACGTCGGGTAACACCTGCGATATCTCCCAGGTCAGCATCGCTGCGGTTAAAGCCTACAACCCGCAAGCTGCCTGCGGGTGTTATTAAATATTCAAATGAAACATCAGGCGTAAATAAAAAATTAGTATTTGAATTACTTGATGCCTGCACAAATTTATAATCTACATTACCCCCAAAATTTATCAACAGCCTGTTGTTTAAAAAAGCAGTTTTAAAACCAAAGTTTCCAAGATTTTGAAGTTGCTTTTGTGTAGCGCTTTTTTGTAAATTAAAGTCAGGAGTAATAATGTTAGTATAAAGATTTACCTGGTTAGTTTTTAATAATTTTTGAAGCCAGTTATTTAGAGATGAAGAAAGTGTATTGGATAGTACCTGACCAACGGTTCTAAAAACAAAGTTGCCTGTATTGTTTGTACTGAATAAAGTTTGTTGTTCAGTAATAAAAGAATTAAATAATAAAAGAGATGTTACCTGTTTATTCATATCATTTTTATCTGCCTGGTATTTTGTTTTTAAATATTGATTGGCGATAGGATCTGATCGTAAAGGATTATCAAACGGAAAAGTAAATTCAAAATCAGGACGGGGATCTTTTAGTGTGCCTCTTAATTTAAAAATAACATCTACGTCACCCTTTGGATGACTAATTACCTGGCTGGTTGCAATACTACTCATATCAACCTGCTTTGCCCTGTAAACCGCATCTATATTAAGGGTGGCAAGATAAGGATCACCCTGCCATTCAATAAACCCGGATTGTAAAGTAAAAGGTGTTTTTAAAAATGTTTGAAAATTAAAAGTGTATTGACCTTCTTCAACATCATATCTTCCCCGAATGGTTAAGGGCTCTTTTGTACCTACATTAATGTTTAATCTTCCCTTGCCTCGTGCCTTTATAACGTCACCGGTTGTTTCATCAAGTATTACATCTATTTGTGCAAAAGGAGTTGCAGTTATATCCATGTTAACCTTAATGTTTGTTTCTTCCTGTACTAAAAGATCGCCTCTCATTTCTCTTCCAAACTTTATAAATTCTATATAATTAATTTTTCCTGTTTCTGCCACATCACCGGTAGGTAAATAAATATGGCTGCTATCTGTTGGCAGGCCTGCGATAGTCATTCTCATATCTGTTATTGGCCCATCAAGATGCATTTCTGCATCGCCGGTTATATGTCCATAAAATTCTTTATTATCCTTCGCTGTAGTGTTTATTAAAAGAAATTTTCCAAGTGCGCCATTTTTTCTATCAGTTTTAAAACGCAGGTCATTAAAATAGAAATTATCAAAAAAAGTATGGTACATCTTACCGGTAATTGTAGCTGTACTATTAAGTGTATCTCTTATTTTTAATGTTCCAAAATCAATTTCATCTTTATTAAATTTTAAGATGGAATTATTATTAAAAAAATATTTGCAACGTGTATAGTTTACTGTAAGAGATGCATCATTAAGCGCTACACTTCCTGTTATTTTAGGATCCCTTCCTCTTCCGGTAATATTTAATTGTCCGGTTGCATTTCCCTGCAGGCCTGTAAAGATTGAGTTAAGATATTTTTGTAAAAAGTGGATGTTTGATTTGTCAAGATTCAGGCTTCCGTTTAATTGGTTTGTTGTTGAATCTTTTGTTTTATAAGTTACATCGGCGATAAAATTATACTGAGAATTATTTGAGCTTGCATTCGCAACAATATCTCCAGATGCTGAGGAATAACTTCCCGATGTTTTTAAAATTCCAACAGAATCATTTTCAAAGCGAAACTGATCAACCTGTGTAACAAAGCCAACTGTCATATCACCGAACGGGTCATTGATCTTCACACGCCCCGTCATCAATCCTTCAAACCTTGGAGAGCTGATAAAGAATGGAACAATATCGCCAATGTTTATCTTTTTTAATTCTACCAAAACATCATTACTGTTGCCAAGTGAAGCAGGTTCAGTTGATATAATTATCTGTTGTTCGTTTTGTACAAATTTTACTTCACTTGCAGTAAATATTTTTTTATTAAGCACAAGCTCTCCGCCTTTTTCAAGTATCCATTTTTTTTCATTGATAACAAAAGAAGAAGGATTAAAATATAGGTTAAACCCATCAGGCAAAGTTTGCAAACGCAAAGATAAATTTGCTTCATTTAGTGTTTGACTGGCAGAAGTTTTTATATTGATATCAGACACATCATTGGTAGCTTTTACAATAATTTTTGTATCGGGTAAATGCAGGCTGTCATTAATTATTACATCTCCTACATTGCCTGCAAGTGTGAGTGTATCAAAGGTTCCTGTGCCTGTAAAACGTACATTGGAAAAATCAATATTGCTGTAATTGAATAATGGAATATCTGCAGTAATATTTAAAGTATTGTTTGATAAATTTAAATTACCACTGATAGATGTATTATCAAAGCCTTTTATTTTTTTGCTAACTAAGCCGATATAATCACTAACAACTTTTGTTTTTATATCGAAACTAAAATCCTGGGCATGAATATTTCTGTATGGCTTATTTATGTAGGAAGGATAATACCTGCTTAGCAACAATTGAAATGCTTCGGGTAATTCAAGTATTTTAAAATTGCCAGTAACAGTAGCATCCAGTTCATTACTTTGTACAGACAGATATTTTTTTCCTGCAAGTATGGAAGAGTGGATCGTTAATGAATCAAAAGATAATTTTTGATCATTATCTAATAAAGTGGCATTATAAATTTTTGCAGAACCTAAAAAGTTATCAATATTATTCCCGGAAAAATTAAGATTAAATTTTCCCGTTAACGAAAAATTATCATTGGTGAATTGAATATTTTTAAGGTTAAGCTTTGCAACATCCGCATCAAAATTAAACTGCGGTTCTTTGGTAATAAAATCAATTGTACCAGTAAGCCCGTCAATTTTTACATTAGGATCATCAATGCTTACAGCCCCTTTAAATACTTTGTTTTTAAAATCACCTTTTGCGATAATATTTTGGTAATTGTAATTATTAAATGTTATTTGCCTGATGTTACCATCCAGCGTAACATCTACATTTTTTGCAGTAAAACCTTTCCCGGCAATGTTGCCGTTAAAAGAAATATTTCCCAGTTGGTTATCACCTATAAATCTTCCTAACTGAAAATTATTTGTTTTAACCTTTCCTGAATATTGTGGTGCGCTGTTATCAGGAAATTGCATGTGAAGGTCTGTAACAAGTGTACCCAGGTTAGTTGTAAGCGTTCCATAGGTAACAAAATTTTTAAAAAACCCTGTAAAGTTTCCTGTAAAATGAATGTTGCCAAATGCGCTAAGGTTTGGGCTGGACAAATTTTTGAGAGATGGAATTATTGCAGCAAGTTCTGTATAATTAGTTCTAAGATCATTGGAATTAAGATTAAGATATGTTTCATTTGAAGACAAACCCCTGATAGAAAAATCTCCATCAAAATAAGTAGCGCCTGATTTTATCAGCACTTTTTTTGCAGATAAATTATCAATTGTACCTGTAACATTTCCATTTATGAAAAAATTTCTTTGCCATCTTTTTAATGCCGGTGCAAAATAACCAATGTCATCACTACTAACTTCGCTTCCGGTAAAGTTCGCTTCCAATGTTACAGCCTGCTCAAAATTTGCGAAGTCTTCATTAAAATCCTTATACCGCATTACATAATAATTTTTTATGTGGCTGCGGTTAGTGATTAGATCAAGATCTTTAAACTCCATTTGTTGCGGAGTAAATTTATAATCCGCAGTTATTTTTTTTATTTCAAATCCTGAACGGTCCTTTGCTGTTACGTTAATATTAGCTGTAACAGTATCTTTTGCAAACTGTACCTTTTTTAAATTTCCATTTATAGCGGATGCAATAATATGCCCGCCATCAAAGAGATTTATATCAGGAACTTTTCCATCTGCATTTTCAATGGCAAGCCCGCCATCTCTTATTTTAATATTGTTTACAGTAATTAACCAATCTTCTTCATTCCATTGCAGGCCTGGTTTTGATGCCGGATCAATCAGAGCTTTACTAATTTTTGGATGGATTCCAACATAATTATATTCCGCATAAAGGGGATGATCTAAATTGATCTCATTTATTTTTATGATCTTATTTTTTGTATCAAAAATATCAGTTGTAAAATTTAATTTATCAAAAGATATCATTGTATTTTGTCCTGCCCATTCATCCTTCTTCAATATTTTAACCCTGTTAAATTCAACAGTTTTAAGATCGAGTTTGATAATATTTTTTGATGTATCGGTTTTCTTTTTTGGGCTTGAAAAATAATCCACTAAAAATTGATAGTTCCATGTAGAGTCTTTCCTGTTCAGGTTTATGATGGCATCATCAAGCGCTATATATTTCAGCGTTATATTATCTTTTAAAAAGAACCAGTCA
>JANXQO010000097.1 GCA_025353485.1 Chitinophagales bacterium | reverse complement strand
CTTCTACGTTTTCTCCAAATTGTATGATCTTATTTAAAGAAAATTTCTTACTGATCAAGTATGTAATTATTATATTCCTTACAGATTTTATAATACGTGTATTTATTAATCCAAAGTTTTCTCCTTTATTAATAATGGGCAGATTGATAGTAAGCAGACAAATTCCCGAATATGTTGGAGCGCCACAAAAAAAGTTTGCATGGAAAATAGGGATCGCTTTGGCAGTCTTGATGTTCATTCTTTTAATAGTTGTAAATTCAACCAGCATATTCACAGGTCTTAGCTGCTTTATCTGCCTTGTGTTCTTATTTTTTGAATCAGCTTTTGGTATTTGTTTAGGATGTTTATTTTATGGTTTGTTTTACAAAGACCAGGCTCAATATTGTGCTGGTGAAATTTGTGATGTAACAAAAAAACAAGATATCCAGAAGATATCATGGATTCAGATTCTTATAATCTTTGTTTTTATTTTGTATGCTGTGTTGACAATACTTTTTTTTAATGATAACTTTAGTGAAGCGCCAAAGAACCTGTGGAAAATTATTAATTCCGGAAAATGATTGCATGAAGTTGCGAAACAAATAAGCCTGCTCACAGTTTATTAAAACAATAAATGAAAGCCGCTGTTCGATCAAAATATGGTTCATCGGAAGTTCTAAGCATCCAGGAGTTGGACATACCAACGCCAAAGGATGATGAAATATTAATTAGAGTACATGCTTGCACCGTAAACAGAAGCGATTGTCATGTGCTTACAGGCAAACCATTCTTCATGAGATTATTTACAGGACTTTCCAAACCAAAACGATCGGTTATAGGAACAGACTTTGCGGGGCAAATTGAAGCAGTAGGTTCAACTGTATCTTCTTTTAAAGTCGGCGATAAAGTGATGGGATTCGGTGGCGGTTTTGGTACCGGATCGCAGGCACAATACAAAGTATTAACGGAAACTAAAGCGATCAAAATAACCACCACACTTCCGAACAATTTGTCTTATGATGAAGCAACAGCCTGCCTTGAAGGATCTTTTTATGCAGCAAGCTATATCAACCATATGAAAATAAATGCCGGACAAAAAGCATTGGTGTTTGGTGCAACGGGAGCAATCGGATCAGCCTATCTTCAAATTTTAAAATACTATGGTGTTTATGTTACAGCAGTATGTGGCGGAGAAAATAGTGCTTTAATAAAATCATTAGGTGCTGATAAAATAATTGATTACAAAACAGCAGATTTTACGAAAGACAATGAACGATATGATTATGTTTTTGATGCAATAGGCAGAAGCAGTTTTATGAAATGCAAACGACTGTTAAATAAGAAAGGACTGTTTATCCCGTCAAATGGATTTGAGAATATATTGCTTGCACCCGTTACTTCATTGCTTGGAGGAAAGAAGGTTGCATTCATGACTCCTGCATACAAAAATTCAACTCTTATTTTTATTAAAGACCTGGTTGAAAAAGGCAACTTCAAACCCGTTATAGACAGAAAGTATCCGTTGGATAAAATAGCTGACGCCTATACATACGTAATGACCGGTGAAAAAATAGGCAATGTTATAATTACAATGGATACTTAATTGTTTTGCAAACAATATCATTCTCCCATTTATGGCGCAAGCGTCGAAACAGAAAATGATTTAATTTAGGGAATCTCTAATAACAGTAAGTGTAAACTTTCCAAAAGTTTAAATTAAGCATTGGCGTTAGTTTATAATTACCAACTTTTGGAAAGTTCAGTAATTAGATA
The DNA here is from genome assembly GCA_025353485.1 of Chitinophagales bacterium. Classification (GTDB taxonomy): domain Bacteria; phylum Bacteroidota; class Bacteroidia; order Chitinophagales; family Chitinophagaceae; genus Ginsengibacter. The sequence continues at coordinate 7,531 of JANXQO010000097.1, read as the reverse complement.
TGCCCTTAATATCTATTAATCGTTAAAGAATGATTTAATGGCCTTATTTATTTGGGAGCTTTGCGATATAAGTAGTAAGCTAATACAGCAAAAAAAATATTAGGCACCCACGCTGCAAGAACCGGATCAAAATTACCTTTCATTGCAAATACTGAAGAAAATCTTCCAACCAAAATATACAACACACTTATCACTATGCCAATGGCAAGATGAAAGCCACTGCCTCCTCTTATTTTTCTTGAGGCAACAATTGCCCCTATCATCGTTAAAATTAATACTGATGGGGGGCCTGCATCCCTTGAACTCTTTTCTAACATTAAGGTATTTACAATTTCTGAACCCCGTAACTTTTCAAGCCTGATAAAATCATTTAATTCTTTTGTAGATAATTTATCTTTCATGTATTCATCTCTCTGCAGATCCCTTGGTTTAAAATTATATTCCATTTGCAAAACAGGGCGCTGCTTTAATTCTTCGTGCAGGCCATTTATGTATCTTTCCAATACCCCGTTAAGCCGCCACCTGTTTGTTGCCGTATCCCATGCAATAGTTTCTGACCTCAAATTATAAACGAGCTGGTTATTACGAAAAGTTTGTATAAAAAAACTATTGCCGGTACGGGATATTGTATCATAGTAACGTATGCCTGCATAAGAAAATGAATCTAACCTGAAATAATAATTATTAAAAAAAGATTGGTTGCGAACGCCTCCATAACTTTCATCAATATATTTAGCAGAAAAATTAGCCCATTTTGCATTTGCCTTTGGCAAAAGGCTTTGATTACACCACCAAAGAAAAGCCGACAATAATATTCCCCCAATAAAGTAAGGCCTCAAAAACCTGGGAAAGCTTATACCATTGCCAAGTATGGCTATAATTTCTGACCGGCCCGCCATAATTGAGGTAAAAAATATCACTGACAGAAATACAAACAATGGAAAAAGTAAAGCATCAATCCTTGGTATAAAACCGAAATAGTATTCCCTGATAATTGTCAGGGCCGGAAGTTTCGTTTTTGCAAAGTCATCAGTTCTTTCACTAAGATCTATAATTACTGCTATGGCTGTAAGGGCGAGCAGAAAAAATAAAAAAGTAACGAAATATTTTTTAAGTATGTACCAGTCGAGAATTTTCATACCCCAACCCCTAAAGGAGCTTTAAATAGTGTCTTATAAATGTTTGAATAATAATCAAAAGTAGTTTAAAAATTAAAAAAGGGTAAAGGGAACTAACTCATAAAGGTGTTATTTCTTTTTTGCAACGAGTGCATAAGAATCATAAACAAATTGTATTAACTGTTTATTGGTTAATGATCCATCTACTATTATCGTATTCCAGTGTTTTTTGTTCATGTGATACCCTGGCTTAATACACGGATATTGTTCACGAAGTTCAACAGCAAACTCCGGGTTGCACTTTACATTGAATTGCAATTTTTCAGTTGTGAGCGGAAGCAATAAAAATATCCTCTCATTTATTTTATAAACAATTACGTCATCGCCGAAAGGGAATCCTTCGGTAACATTTGGCAATGATAATGCCTGTAAACGCAATTCCTCAATATTCATTGATGCAGTAAATTATATTTTTTTTAGGACAAAAATACCGGTGACATTATTTCGACTCAATTGTTCTTTCCAAATTTCAATACTCCTTATATTTGCAAAGCGTAATTGCCAAAACGTATGTTTAAAAAATTAAGAGAGAAAACCACTCACTTCATCACATTCAAAATTTTAAACCATGCTTTAATTGGCATTGGTATTTTAATGAAGCCCTTATCAAAAGTGAGCAATAAGCCTGTAATGGATAAGGAAGAATTTACCTGGAGCAAGTTGCTGGAAGAAAACTGGGAAGCCATCCGCAATGAGGCGGCAGCTTTATTAACACATGATGACCATCTCCCCAATATTGAAGATATACAACCACAGGAAGAAGCGCTGAATAAAGACAACAAATGGAAAACGTTTTTCCTGTATGGCTTTGGTATAAAAGCTGAAAAAAATTGTGAGAAATGCCCTGTAACCACAAAAGTGCTGGAGCAGATACCCGGCATGCTTACCGGTTTTTATTCTATACTTTATCCCGGCAAACATATACCTGCCCACAAAGGAATTTTTAAAGGAATAGTGAGAACACATTTAGGATTAATAGTTCCCGAAAATGGTGAATGCAGGATGAGAGTTGGAAAAGAAATTATAAAATGGCAGAATGGCAAAGCAGTTTTTTTTGATGATACTTACCAGCATGAAGTATGGAATGATACAGACGGGATAAGGATTGTATTGTTGGTAGACACTGTTCGCCCTTATAAAAAAGTAGGCGCAAAAATTAATAACTCTATCATCAAAGGCATTACAGAATCAGTGTATGTAAAGCAGGCATTTAAAAAGAATGAGGATTGGGAAAAGGCCTACTACAGCGTATTTCCTTAGATGATATGACTCAGGATTATTCCGCAGGCAACCGCAGCATTCAGTGATTCGGCTTCTCCACGTTTTGGAATTGTGATCTGCCCTGCCGAAAGTTTTACTAAATTTTCTTTCACTCCTTTTGATTCATTGCCGATCAAAATTATTCCTTCTTTAAGTTTATTAAATGCTGAAAGGGGTTTGCCTGATAATGTAGCTGCATAAATAGTAATGCCATTATTCTTATGAATAAATTCTTCAAGCCCGGTATAAATAATATTTACCCTTGACAGGCTACCCATAGAAGCCTGCACCACCTTGGGATTATAAGCGTCAGCACATTCATTGCTGCAGATAATATTTTTTATGCCGAACCAATCTGCTGTACGGATAATGGTTCCCATATTTCCGGGATCCTGTATCTCATCCAGCATCAATGAAATAGTATTTTTAAGATCCGTGAGCTTTTGTTCTTTCTTATAAAAAACAGCAAGCACTTTATTAGGCGTTTGCAATTGTGATATTCTTTCAAGGTCAATGTCATTGATCCCAACTAAGTCTGCTGAAATCTTAGGTAAAAAACCTGCATTTTCAGCAAACCATTCTGTCGTTGCGTATATACTTTTACATTTCATATTGCGGGAATGCAAAAATTCCCGAACAACCTTTGGGCCTTCAGCAATAAAAAAACCTTCTTTATCCCTATGAATTTTATGGGCTAAACTTTGAATATATTTGACGATTGTTTTGCCCAGCATGCACTCAATTTATGGTTTTAAAAACTCCTGATAAAATTAATCCGCTTTCCTTTTTTTTCATCACAATAACTGTGTTTATTTTTTCCGGCTGTACCATCGTACGTAAATATCAAAAAAATAAACCTTTTGTTTATGGCAACAACATTAATTTAAATATAAATGATGTTACCCCCGATGAAAAAATAATTATCAAGTCAAGATTAAATACACAGCTTGATGACAGTTCAAAAATAAAAATAAAAGATGTTGCATTTATCCTTCATTATATTGACAGGCCACCTGCGTTTGATACAATTTCTGCCAGAGCTTCTGCAGATAATATGCAGATTTCTATGGTGAACCTTGGCTATTACACTGCCAAAGCAGATTATAAATTTTCTATTGACAGCTCAAAGAAAAATCAAAAAAGAGTTACTACTACCTACCAGGTAGATGCAGGAAAACGTACGCTGATAGATACTTTCGCTTACCTGCTTGATAAGCCGGAACTTCAGCAGCTTGCTTTGCAAACAAAAAATGAGTCTCCTTTGCAAAAAAATTCACCTGTTACCAAAGCCGCCATATCACAGGAATCTGCAAGGCTGGTAGACCTTTACAGAAACAATGGATATTATAAATTTACAACTGAAGAACTGAGAGTAACCGGTGACACCTCCATTGAAGCGCTAACTACAGTATCTGATGATCCGTTTGAAGCATTGCGTTTATTATCAGAAGCAAATGCAAAAAGAAATAAGCCAACCATACGGCTTGGCATTCTTTTAAACAGGTCAACTGACAGCACAAGGCTTAATAAATTTTATATCAGGAATATTTATATTTTACCGGATTATTTTCAGGGAGATTATTATACAGATACCGCTTTGAGTGAAAATATTTCTAACGGATATATCATTAGGTATCATAAAAAAATATTTAAAAATAATCTGTTGGTTAAAAATATATATGTAAAAAAAGGAAGCATGTACCGGCAGGAAGATTATTTTAAAACAATAAACAGCTTGTATAAACTGGGAGTTTGGGAAAGCCCTGCTATTGATATTATAGAAAAGGATAGCAATCAACTTGATCTTGTTGTTAAATTATCGCCTGTAAAAAAATATGGATTTGAAGGAGATATTGAATTAAGTTATTCGGCCAACAGCAATACATCCAATACAATTTCTGCATCTAACTCAGGAAATTTATTGGGCATTTCAGGAAACCTTTCGTTGCTTAACCGTAATGTTGGTAAAGAAGCCATACGCATGACAAATGCAATAAGAGCCGGCATAGAATTCAATACCGGTCAACGCATCAGCGGTGGGTCGCTTATAAATTCCAATGAAATTAGTTACACCAACAGCATTTTATTTCCAAAATTCATAACCCCTTTCCGGGCTATCAACAGAAAAAAATTATTGGTGCAGCAATCTTTTATCAATACAAATATTTCTCTTATAAAGCGTATTGATTTTTTTAACCAGCAGGTATTTAATATTTCTTATGGTTATAACTGGACCACCAAAGCCAATCATAGCTGGACATATACGCCATTCAACTTCGATTTTAGAAGAATTTATAACACTACCATTCGTTTTGATACTACGCTTTTAAAATATCCCTTTTTAAGATATTCATTTAATACAGCTTTGGTAATGGGACAAAGCCTGAGATATATTTCCAATTATATAAATCCAAAACATCCTCAAAGAGCAACTGTTTTTAAATTTAATCTTGAAGAATCAGGATTATTTTGGGGAAGATTAAGAGATGCAATAAGTAAAAACGGAAGAAAAAATTTTTTAACTAACTATCTTAAACAATTTATAAAAACCGATGTAGAATACACGTATACCATTAGCCATCCAAAGTCTGCTGTAGTATTCAGGTTATTTGCGGGTGTGGGAATTCCATTGTCAAAATCTGATACCACACTTCCTTTTTTTAAACAATATTTTGGTGGCGGACCAAATAGTATGAGGGGATGGCCTGTGAGAGGAATAGGAATTGGGGCACAACCATTGGCACCTTTTGGCAATAATTCATTTAACGACAGAACCGGGGATATACACCTAGAAGCAAATGCAGAATACCGCTATAATATTGCCCCGCTTTTTTCTAATGCAGTTTATTTAAAAGGCGCTTTTTTTATTGATGCAGGCAATGTTTGGAATTTTAAAAATGCAAAACCAAATGGTTTGTTGGACAGCACGCAATTTAAATTTCAAAATCTTTATAAACAACTGGGCCTCTCTGCAGGCACAGGTTTTCGGTTCGACTTTAGTTATTTTCTTATCCGATTTGATATGGGTTTTAGATTTAAACGCCCTGATATTTCAGCAAATGATGGCTGGCAATTACCTGACATTACCTGGAAAAATTTATTCAGCAACGATATTGCCAATAAGAGATGGCGTTATGAAAATTTTAATTTTACAATTGGAATTGATTATCCGTTTTAGGCCTCCCCTAAATCCCCTCCGGTGGAGGGGACTTCCGAAACACGTTTATATCTGAAAGCTTACTAAGGCTTTATTATTTGCTGTTCTAATTCAGAAATGGTCATAGAGTTTTCCAAAGTAAACTCTCCAATTCGTGTTCTGCATAAACTGCTTAGATAAGCACCACATCCTAATGCTTCCCCAAAATCATTTGCAAGACTTCGGATATAAGTCCCTGTTGTACAAACAACTTTAATAAAGACATTAGGCAATTCTATTTTTGTTATTTCAAATTCTTTAATGGTTATTTTTCTTGGCTCTAATTTTACATCATGCCCTTTTCTTGCGGCTAAATAAACCGGTTTGCCATGTTGCTTTATTGCAGAATGAATTGGCGGAACCTGGTCTATCTCACCTAAAAATTTTACAACCGTTTCATTTAATAATTCTTTCGTAACAAAATCAAAATTTTTAAGATCCTGTGGCTCACTTTCCAGGTCGTATGTAGGAGTTACTGCACCCAACGTAAAGGAAGCTGTGTATTCTTTTTCCTGCGCCTGGTATTCATTTATTTTTTTTGTAAATTTCCCGGTACATATTATCAAAAGGCCGGTCGCTAAAGGATCCAGTGTGCCTGCGTGTCCTACTTTTTTTATCCTTATAAGATTCCTGATCTTCCTTACTGCATCAAATGAGGTCCAGTGTAAAGGTTTATTAATAAGTAAAACTTTCCCTTCTTCGAATGTATTTTCTGTATTCAATTACTAATTATTAAATAGCTTGTCTTGCCTTTAATTCCAAATATTTATTAATGGTGTTAATGGTAAGTTTTTGCGGTGAAGTGAGAATGGATAATATCCCATGCTTCATCAGTTCTTTTACGATCAATCTTTTTTCAAAAGCAAATTTTTCTGCAATTGTTTTTACATACACCTGTTCAATATTTTTTGCTTCAGAAACGGTTAATTGATGCAACTCTGTATTTTCAAAAAATACAACGAGCAATAAATGATGGCTTGCGATTGACCGCAAATAATCTAATTGTCTTTTTAAGCCCGACAAAGATTCGAAGTTGGTAAAAAGAACTACCAGGCTGCGATGCTTTATTCGGTTGCGTATCTGCATGTACAACATTTCAAAATCACTTTCCAGAAAAGTTGTTTTTTGATTATATAATAACTGCAGGATATTTTCTTTTTGAATTGCCTTTCTGTCAGCGGCCAATACTGAACCCAATTTATTTGAAAAAGTAATAACACCTACCCGATCTTGTTTTTTTAAACAAACATTGCTTAATACAAGACAACTGTTAATTGCATAATCCAACAAAGTCAAACCACCAAAAGGCATCTTCATAAGCCTGCCTTTATCAAGGACACAATATACCTGTTGCGATTTTTCATCTGTGTAGGTATTTACCATTAACCCTCCTTTACGTGCTGATGCTTTCCAGTTTAATGTGCGTATATCATCACCGTGAACATATTCTTTTATCTGCTCAAACTCCATGCTGTGACCGATCTTACGCAAACGCTTACTTCCTGTTTCAGATTGGATGGTTGCACCTGAAAGCAAATCGTATTTGCGCAATTGAATAAAAGAAGGATACACAGGCACCATTTCTTCTGCATCAATTGTAACACGGCGAACCAATAAACCCAGCAGGGAATTAACGAACAATAAAATATTTCCAAAAAAATATTCGCCTCTGTTTACGGGTCGCAAAGTGTAAATAAACTTCTGCTGTTCTTTCGATTTAAAATAAGCGCTTCTTTTAAAATCCCTTATCTGGAATTGCTCAGGCAACTCATCAATTATTTGAATGTTTACCGGGAAAGAGAATTCATTTTTTATTCTTAGCTCAATTTTATTTTCATCACCATTACTCAACCTTTCAGAAATAACACGAGATGCCGAAGGTCTTTTACCAAAAAAG
>JANXQO010000030.1 GCA_025353485.1 Chitinophagales bacterium | reverse complement strand
CCAAATTTTTTAGTTTAGAAACATCCAGTAATTTACGTGCTGTGCCATCTGGCTTGGTTATATCATTTTCAACATTTCCATCGTATCCAACAATTTTTTTTATAAGATTTGCAAGCTCTATAATAGTAATGTCTTCACCGGTGCCAATGTTTACAAAACCAGGTTCATTATTATTTTGCATCAGATAAATGCAGGCATCCGCCAGATCATCTACATATAAAAATTCACGAAGCGGAGTACCGCTTCCCCATATAATAACATTTTGAAGATTATTTTTTTTTGCAGTAATTATTTTTCTTAACAAAGCAGGTAATACATGGCTGTTGTTAAGATCATAATTATCATTTGGTCCGTATAAATTTGTAGGCATTGCCGAAATAAAATTACATCCATATTGCGCCCTGTAGGCATCGCATAATTTTATACCTGCAATTTTGGCAATTGCGTAAGGCTCATTAGTAGGTTCAAGTATTCCTGTTAATAAAGAATCTTCTTTTAACGGCTGAGGCGCCATTTTAGGATATATACAGGATGAACCGAGAAACAATAATTTCTTTATATTATTTTTATAACAGGCATGAATAATATTTGCTTCGATCATCAGATTATCATAAATAAATTCAGCCCGGTAAATATTATTAGCATTTATACCGCCAACTTTTGCAGCCGCAAGAAAAACATATAATGGCTTTTCTTCCTGAAAAAATTCATTAACAGCAGACTGACCTCTTAAATCTAGTTGCGCAGAAGTACGGGTAATAATATTGGTAAATCCTTTTGACTCAAGATTTCTTAATAATGCACTTCCCACCATTCCCCGGTGGCCTGCTATGTATATTTTATCAGTTAATTCCATTATTCATATTGATGTTTAATTGTAAAGCCACTTTCTTTTAGCAGTAAATTACTTTTAAATAATTCCAGATCACTTTGCACCATTTCTTTTACAAGTTCCGGTAAAGTATATTTCGCTCTCCATCCTAATTTTTCAGCCGCTTTGGTAGCATCTCCAATTAATAATTCAACTTCTGTAGGCCTATAATATCGTGAATCGATTTTTATAACTATGGTTCCCGGCTTAACTATGCTTTCTTTGTTGGCTGAAACAACTTCTGCTGTTTCGTTTTGGTTTTCTCCTTTAAATAACAATTCTATTCCTGCTTCTCTAAAAGCCATGATCGCAAAATCACGTATCGTAGTTGTTATCCCTGTAGCAATCACAAAGTCTTCGGGTTTATCCTGCTGAAGAATTAAATACATTGCCTCTACATAATCTTTTGCATGTCCCCAATCTCTTTTACTGTTTAAATTACCAAGGTATAAGCAATCCTGCAGGCCTAAAGAAATTTTAGCTACGGCTCTTGTAATTTTCCGGGTAACAAAAGTTTCTCCGCGTAATGGTGATTCATGGTTAAAAAGAATTCCGTTACATGCAAACATATTATATGCCTCCCGATAATTTACGGTAATCCAATAGGCATATAATTTTGCCACTGCATATGGAGAACGGGGATAAAACGGAGTATTTTCACTTTGAGGAACAGCCTGAACCATACCATACAGCTCAGATGTTGATGCCTGATATATTTTGGTTTTCTTAGTTAACCCTAATATACGAACGGCTTCTAAAATACGTAAGGTTCCTATGCCATCAGCATTTGCGGTATATTCTGGAGTTTCAAAACTTACCTGAACATGACTCATTGCTGCCAGGTTATAAATTTCATCGGGTTGTACTTCCTGTATAATTCTTATCAGATTGGTAGAGTCTGTAAGATCCCCGTAGTGAAGTACAAGATGAAGGTTTTTTTGATGAGGATCTTCATAAAGATGATCAATTCTTTCGGTATTGAATAGCGAGCTTCTTCTTTTAATTCCATGTACTTCGTATCCCTTATTCAATAATAATTCTGCAAGATAGGCACCATCCTGCCCTGTTATTCCGGTAATTAAAGCAATTTTTTTCATGCGAAATTTTATAATTTTAAATTACCAATGATTATTTATTTGCTAATCATTGGGGAAACTTGATAGTTTAAAGGTTTTGTAATGAGTAGTATTTTTTGAAATTTTATAAAACAATGCATTATAAAACTGAGGCATTTTAATTAACGGTTTTAGTATTGACACAATTAACGGGAAAGGGATTTTATTTTTTTTCATAGCAAGATAATCTCTTTGATTTGCTTTTAACCGCCTGGAGAAACTTTCATTGCTGGCCCCACCTGCCCTCATTTTTACAATCAGTTTTGGAAGATAGTAGGAACTGATTTTGAAACGAAAAAGATATCTCGCCATAAACTCAAAATCAGCAGCAGTAAAATAATGCGATTCGTAGCCGCCAAATTTTTCTATCAGTTCTCTGCGAATGTAAAATGTTGGATGCGCCGGCATCCACCCGTATTTAAATCTTCGCCTGTTGTAAGGTAATCCTTTCCAAAATCGCAAAACCTTTTGCAGATCAAAAGGATCCACATACACCAGATCACCATATAAAGAATCAACGTTGTTTTGCTGAAAACAATTTACAATTTCTGAAATTACATCTGCAGAAGCCAATACATCATCACTGTTTAAGATGCCTACAACATCACCCGTGGCAAGCTGCATACCTTTATTTAAGGCCTCATACATGCCATTGTCTTCTTCAGATATCCACCTGGTAATGTATGCAGAATATTTTTTAATTATATCAATAGTGCCATCGGTTGAGTTGCCATCTACAACAATGTATTCTATGTTTTTATAATTCTGCCTGATGATAGAATTGATACAGTCATCTACAAATTTTGCAGAATTATAGGTAACAGTTATGATAGAAACTTTTAAATTCATCCTTCGGCTTTAATTATTTCTTCTCTAACGCTCTACAACGATATTTTCCAACACCAACATATCCATATTTGTACGAAGATAACATTCAAGTGCTTCGGTTGGACTGTTTACAATAGGTTCATTTTCGTTAAACGAAGTATTTAATAAGATTGGAATACCGGTTTTTTTTCTAAAAGTTTCAATTAAAGCATAATAACGTGGCGATATTTCTTTATCTACGGATTGTAAACGTCCCGTTCCATCAACATGTGTAACTGCAGGAATTTCACTTCGCTTTTCTTTTTTTATAAGAAATACTTTTTCCATAAAAGGCACATCATCATTTAATTCAAAATATTCTGAAACATATTCTTTTAAAATAGAAGGTGCAAAAGGGCGAAAGCTTTCTCTGCGTTTAACTTTTAAATTCAGAATTTCTTTTGCATCATTTCTCCTTGGGTCAGCCAGTATAGAACGTGCCCCCAGCGCACGGGGACCAAATTCTGCCCGGCCGTTAAACCACCCTACTACTCCACCATTCACTAAACAGTTTGTAATTTTTTCAAATAAAACTGGATCTTCTAATTCTGCATATGAAATATTTTTTTCTGTAAGTGTTTTTTTTATTTCAGTATTGCTAAACCTGCTGCCGGTATAGGCAGTCTTTATTGCCGGCTGTCTTGGATATTTTAATAGTTGATGTTGTACATATAACGCAGCCCCTATTGATATTCCTGCATCATGCCCGGCAGATGGTATGTATACATTTTTAAATGAAGTGTTACTGAGTATTTTCCCATTTGCCACACTGTTTTGTGCAACACCTCCGGCAATACATACATTCGTGAGCCCTGTTTTTTTCTGCAGATTATCTAAAATATGAAATATCACTTTCTCTGTTATTCTTTGTACAGAGGCTGCAAGGTCTTTATGATATTGAGTTAGCTCTTCATCTTTTTTTCTTGGCTCGCCAAATTGTTTCACCATCTCATCACTATACATTGATTCTACTTTTGGAATATTATCATCTCCATAAGAAATAACACCTTGCGTTCCGCTCCTGAAATATTTTAAATTCAATTTAAATAAACCGTCTTTTGTAAGATGTACAACATCACTAAGTTTATCTACATATTTTGGCTGGCCATACGGTGCCATACCCATTACTTTATATTCATCCCCATAATGGGGAAAGCCTAATAATTGTGTAAACGCTGTATAAAAAATTCCAATTGAATGTGGGAAATCAACAGAATCCAATACTTTGATATTATTATCTTTTCCAATTCCGATCATAGTTGTTGTAAAATCTCCGGAACCGTCAATTGATAATAAAGCAGCCTCATCAAAAGGAGAAGCAAAAAAAGCAGAAGCAAGATGGCTTCTGTGATGCTCAACCTGTGCAATCTTTCCTTTAAAAACATCTGACCTTAATCCTGAAATATTTGCCAGTTCTATATCTAATGAAGAGACTTTACGGCTATTACCTAACCTGTCTTTTACTACCGAGAAACTCCCTTTAGGATTTGCAGCGAGGTATAAAAGTTTTTTAAAAAACTTTGCTTTAGGATCCCGGCCTATTGCAAAATGATCTACCTGTTCATAGCTGATGCCAGCTTCTTTTAAACAAAATTCAATTGCCAGTCGCGGAAACCCTGCCCAGTGTTTTATTCGTTTAAATCTTTCTTCTTCAATAGCTGCAACCAGTTGCCCATCTACAAAAATTGCAGCCGATGAATCTGCATGGTAAGCGTTAATACCGAGAATGATCATTTAAATATGTTTAGGAGAATTAGATTTTAGAAATATTCTTTTGAAGAATTTTCATAAAAAAGATCAATATATGTAAGGAACTTACTTATTTATAAAAATATATTTTTGACCATACTTCTGAAAGCCAATATTTAAAGAAGAATAATTATGCAAAAAACATTTCCTCATATTGGCGTTTTATCTCTTCAAAATTTACCGATTTAGAAGCATACATATTGGCACTTAAACTCCATACATTATATTCTTCTTTCCCCATTGCTGCAAAACAATTGATTGCATCAACCATTTCATTTGTGTTTTCAAGAGATACGTTAATGCCGGCACTTGATACTTTTAAATTCTTCCAGGGAGTATTACTACTGGTAATTACTGGCTTCCCTGCCGATAGCGCCTCGTAAAAAGCATGGCCAAAATTTTCACTCTTACTAGGCAAAATAAAAACATGAGATTGAGACAGGGCACTTTCCACATTAGTTGGCAAAATATCACCATGGTATTTTACAGAAATATTTACAGGCAATAACTCTATTTGTTTTAAACAGTGTTGCCAATATTCCAAATCTTTTATTGCTCCATAAATATTATAGGTAATATGTTCAATACAAAATTGCAATGCCTGGAGAACAAGCAAATGATTTTTCATAGGGCTTATTAAAGCCACAGAAATTAATTTTAATACTCCGGGGTTTTTCTCGGGTGGTAGTTGTCGATTAATTTTTTTTGGGAAATTCTGAGCGATAAATATCTTTATTTTTTTACCAAATACTTTTTCAATGTATTTTTTTTCCTCTTCATTAGAAGCATGAAAATCACATTTTCTATGCAGTTGTAAAGCTTTCCAAAATAATAGATACATTTTTTTTTTAAAAGATTTCTGCGAAAGGGCACCTGGATGTAACATTCCTCTTACAGAAACAATTTTTCTGGCCTGGGAAGATTTTATTAATGGAAGAAAATTAAAATACCAGGAATAAATCCCATTAATAAATATAATATCCGGGCTAAGTTTTTTTATTTCCTTTGCAGCAGATTTTATTGAAGGTTTTTTTGCAGATGCATAATATACTTCAGTACTGTTATTATACTTTGTCCACGTAACCGTTAGTACATTTAGCATTGTTCCATCTACATCAGAATTTGAACAAAATATTTTAAAACGAAAGTTTTGGTCAAGTTCTCCAACCATATTGATAATTGATTGTATTGGGCCTCCTGCTTTATATGCAGGATAAAACCAAGGGATAGTGATAAAAACAATCAAAATTCTGTCGTATTTATATTAGAATAAAGCTTATAACCAATTTTATAAATCTGATAAAAAAAATTACTTATTATCTAAAAGCTTTTCCCGTAATGGAGATACTGCGTTTTCACAAAATAAATTATTTTGTTTGTATTCAAGCCCCCTTCTTTCTATAGTTTCCAAATAATTAAAATTATTTAAATTCATAAAATCTAATGCTATTATTTTGGGGTATGTATAAATAGTAATATAGCTAAGAGAGCTTACAATTGTATTAGGAAACCATACATCCAAATCACAAGCATGATATTCAAACAATTTATTTGGAGCATTTAAAACATAATTAGGGGAGTGCCCTTTATATAAAATAATTCCGATATCATACTTTCGAAGTATTGCTTTTAAACTTGTATAATTAACAGTAGATTTTAATTTTATAAAATTTGTATTTAATGATTCCATAAAAACTTTAACGTCTTCGGTAATGTTCCATGGATAAATATCCCAAAGCACTTTTCCTTTTTGGTTAATAACCCACTTCGCAAATTCTTCTGTGTACATTGTTTCCATACTTAATGCACCAACATAAACAATCTTTAACGGTACATTAATCAAATGCTTATCACCAGCATACCAATCTTTAGGCGGATAATTAGGGAGTATGTAAGTATGAAGAGGCTTAATGGGTTTAATGTCTGTGATGAAACGACTCATCCTCTCAGGATTAGTATGAGATATCCAATTAGCTGATGGGTATAACGATTTTTCCATATTATGAAACCAATTATTTAGCTTCATACCACTTTTATACTCTTGCTTTGATGTGTATTCATGATAATGAATAAAAACCCTACAGTGTGCTTTGAAAATAATTTTATATACGTATACCGGAAAAGAAGATAATGTTTCAAAATACAGTATTGTTTTATGGCGGCGGTAAAGAAGATGTACTATTGTTTGAAAATAAAAAAGAAAATAATTTATATACCTTATAATTATATTGTTGTTTAGATTAAAAGAGCCAAATCGCATTATTTTTATCTTAGTAGAGTGTACTTTGAATTTATCAAATTTTTTAGATGGCTTTGTAGTATATACATATAGCTTTTCACCTACTGAATTTTCAAAATAATTAATATCATTCATCACAGGTGGAAATAATTCAAGTGGATGAAAATGTATAAGAGCAATAAAAGAAGATCTCATTTATTTTTTCTTTGTCACTAAGTAATTTTTGAAATAAAACTATTAATCTTCTTTATTAAGTTTTCTTGAAAACTGTAGCTGTAGGTTACTTTTCCAAACAGTAAAAATTATCAGAATAAGAAAAGTTGATTTAATTACATGGCCTAAATTTGTTTGTAACTCGGAATCAGGGCGGATGGGGAAATAAAAAACTAATGGTGTAAATAATAAAAGAATAGGGAAATTTTTGCTATACCGATAAAATCCTTTCAAAATTTCATTATACAAGAGACCTAAAAAAAACATAAAAACAGATCCCCCGATGATACCGAAATTAATATAGGCATCTCCTACTGAACTTAAACCCATAGTAGCTTTTGTTATTCCTAATCCAGTATATTGATTAAATATTTTTTGATCGCCTGCTTCAAGCTTGTCTGGTGCCAAAACCCTTGGCAGGAAAGCAGCCTCCAATATTTGGCCTAATTCCTCGCCATTTGCAAAAGGAACTTGTTCAGGAACTGTCTTCATTATATTTGTTATTATAAATCCCTGATTTATTCTGACATTTGAAAGCGCCAGACTTTTAATATCAAACACATCATTTGATGATTCACTTTGTTCGGCCGCCTGGGCAAAAGTAGCAAGCCCGGAATTTCCACCACTTTGCCATATAGCAGTACGATAATTATCTTTTACAATTTGAATTACAAACGCAAGAATTATAAAACAAAATGCAAAAATTATTTTTATATATATCGAGGGTTTATAACGTATTGCTATAATTGCTGCCAGCATTATTATCCATGTTAGTAAATCATGAAACATACCTGTTCCTAATGAGGTGGCAATTATAGAACCATACACTACTACAATCGTAATTGTTTTCATTTTACTTTTCCCAAGAATTAATAGAAAAGCCCCAATATATTTTAAACATCCAATTAAATACAAAATAAAAAATATCCAGCCACCACCACCACGTTGGCCAACAGCTTCGGTAGTGCTGAAATCAGTAGGGATTATTGTTGAAAAAATGCTTGCAAAAAAGCCAACACCAATAAATATTAAAGCCTGATCTGGATTTTTTTCAGAAAATTCTTTTATCCTATTCTCGTCTAATAGCTCCCCATTAAACTTTTCTGCTCTTATATGTAGCCCTACAATAAAACATATTACAGCAGGAATAACATAAGAAAAATATACATCTTCAGGTACTTTCATACTGTAAAATGAAAACACAAATTTGTCTAAACCATTATATTGAAATACAGGTCCTATAAACATTTGCAGGCACATAAACGTTCCAAAAATGTAACGTATCGGAATTATAACACCAAAGGAATTAAATAAATTAAGAATCTGATGCAAAGAAATTAAAATCGCCAGATAAGAATACAAACTTATATTAGGAAATAATACCCTGATGATTAAGGCTAATCCGATATAAAATATCCAATTAAATTTTATTTTATTTAAAAAAAAATTCACTTAGACTTTTTTGATGCAAATATTAATTCAGAACCTACAATTATAGGGCAGTTATCGTTTATGAATATTAAATTATTTAGTTCATCAACTTTGTATAAATGATATCCATATTCCCACAATAATTTTTGTGCATCGCCGGGCCTGAAAATATTTGTAGAACTTTCCGCCCAATCTAAAAATTCAAATAAAATATCCGGGGCCTGGGCGGATCTTAATGTTTTTTCGCCACCTTTAAATACTGAATATTCATATCCTTCAACGTCAATTTTAATAAAATCAACATTTTTTAAATTATTTGCAGTTACTAAAGAATCTAAGGTCAAGGTTTCTATTTTTTCTTCTTCTGTAGTAAAAACCGGAGACAATGAGCCCTTACCAAACAATTCTTCCGGGCTAAAAAAACTTACAATATCCCCATCAATCTCTCCCATTGCTTTATTAACTAACACACAATTATTAATATTATTATTATGGTGATTGATTTTTAGGTATTTAAAAACTTTAGGAGATGCTTCAATACATAAAGCCTGAATATCTTTTCTTTTTTTTAATACCTGAAAGGCGATAGTTCCAATATTTGCTCCAATATCAATCATAACGCCATTTGCCGGAATTTTATTGATTATAAATTCAATGGTAGATTTTTCATATACGCCATTGATAAATACTTCGAAACCAATATTCTCTTTAATATTGGGAAGAAAAAAAATACAATCGAATTTTCCATTAACGTATATATTATGGTACTGCTCAATCTTACTTTTCAATAATACCCTCGCTAATCTTTGTTTCCCTTTAAAGGCAGGTAATTTTCTAAAAATTGATTCGATCATTAATCAGTTTTAATATAATTCAATTTATTATTCACCAAATTTTGTAACAGCAATGTTTTAATAAAAATT
>JANXQO010000115.1 GCA_025353485.1 Chitinophagales bacterium | reverse complement strand
TCTTTCATCTTTTTTCTTTTCAAAAATTATGTTGGCAATTGCAGTATAACTGCCATCATTAACCCAGTTTATGTTGCAATCATCCATTTCATTAATTACTTTTTTTGTTATCTCATCACTAACACCGGTACTATTTAATTTCATTTTTATTTTTATTCCGCTATAGGGTATAAGTTGCGGATATTCTGAAAAATAATAGGCAACCATTGCGTTATACTTTTCTTTTTCACCATCTTTATCATATTGTCTGGCAAGGCTTTCGGCAATTCTCCCTAAAAATAATTTTTCATGTGCTGTATCCAGCCGTGTGTTGTAAAGAATATTTTCAAAAATATTTTTGCCTTCACCATTTTCCCCGGATTTAAAAAGAAAATTTCCATAAAAGAATTGCATGTACCGCTGAATGTTTTCTCTTTTTTCAGTTTCCATTTTTTGTTTATAAAATTTTGTAAAATATTCCGGGCTTATATCTTTTAGCATATTCCATATTTCATCAAAGCCAATAACATTTTCACTGCTGAACAAAGTGTATATAACATTTTGCCGTTCAGGGTTATTGGCAAACTCATTTACAATTGCAAATCGTAATAAAAGCCTGTCACTGAATAACCCGCTCATTTTTAGCAGGTCTGTTATTGAATACCACCAGCCACTGTTAAAGAATTTTATCCGTTCTATTTTTTGATTTACCAGCATTAATTTAATTACGTTTACGGCAAAATCATATTGTGCCTGTCCTAATGTTGTAGCAAGATGGAGTTCTTTAAATTGTGCTGCTTTTTCAATTGCTTTTTCGCAACTGTCTAACTGGCCATTATATAAATAACTTCTTGCCAATGCGATATTATACCAGCCAAATCCAGGCGTAGAGCCATTTTGCCTGATAATTTCACTGGCCGAAGATATCCCTTCGTTTGATCTGCCGCTGTTAATATATAATGTGGGCAAAAAATAATAAGCCTCTATTAATCTTTTATCAAATGCGAATTTCTCCTTTTCAAAATTATCAATGGCATCTGAAAATTGCCCTAGTGTATTTTTAAAGTGTGCATAATTATTATATGAAATTCCCCCGTTTTGCAACAGGTAATCATAATAATAAGTTGTAGAATCTACATTTTGTAAATAATTATAAATGATGGCAAGATAAAAGTTTGCAGTTGTATTGCCTTGTGCCTGGGCCTGGTATAAATGGCTTAATGCCATCTGCTCATTTTCTTCAACTGAATTTTTTAAAAAAGAATATTTATTGACATAATACCTGTTGCGATGGATGGTCCAAGCTGCTTTAATATGATACTCCATAAAATCAGTTGGCAGGTTCCAGCTCTGAACTTTTTCTAATATCCACATGGCAGAATCCGGCTGTTCTATATTTGAGTAGCTGTCGTATAACGTTAAACAAATATTCCTGATATCAATTTGCTTAATATCATAGGTGTCAATAGTTGTCAAATCTTTTTTAAAATCTTTTTCAAAAAGTAACATCGCTTTTTTTAAAGGAAGAATGCAATTTTTATAACCTAAATAATCTGCAGCTCTCTCATATTTATAAATCCCTTCATAATAATGGCCTACATAATAAGTGCTGTCGAGCCGTATAAATTCACGACTTCTTGGCAAAGCATCTTTATCATAAGTAGCAACACCAATGCGCTTTGCATCTATCTCATAGCGCTTTGCTGCATCCTGGGCTGTTATTAGCTGGCTGTTGATTGTTGACAGCAGAAAACAAATACTATAAATGATTGTTCTTAACACAAGGTTTATTTATGCATTGATCTTTAATTTTGAAAGCCTTTCCATTTCTGCATTTCTAATACCGGCAAGGGCATTTGCTTTGTCTTCTTTGTTACGATAAATAAGCCGGTGATCCAAAACGGGCAGGCACAGATCATTTACATCATCTTCAATAACATACGTTCTTTTATTAACCAAAGCATATGCTTTTAAACATTTGAGAAAAGTTATTCCGCTCCGTGTGCTTGCGCCTAATAAAATATCCTGGTTCCTTCTTGTTGACCAAACAATATTTCTTACCGCTTTAATAATTTCTTCATGAACAAAAACATTTTCACTTTGTTGCTGTAAAAAAAGTATTTCATCAATTCCCAACACCTGTTGAATATTATTGAGGTTATTATTTATGCCCATATAATCTTTATAGATATTCAGTTCAGTTTCTTCATCTACATAACCAAAAATTATTTTTATAAAGAATCTGTCTAATTGCGCTGCAGGCAGGGGATAGGTGCCTTCCATCTCAACCGGGTTTTGTGTTGCGATAGTAAAAAAAAGGTTGTCCAGTTTATAGGTTAGTTCACCCATTGTTATTTGTGTCTCTGCCATACATTCCAGCAAAGCTGACTGTACTTTTGGCGAGGCCCGGTTGATCTCATCAGCAAGTAACACATTACAAAACAGTGGTCCTTTTTTAAAGATGAACTCTTTTTTTACATCATCAAAAATATGAGAGCCGATCAGGTCCATTGGCAAAAGATCTGGAGTAAACTGTATGCGCTTAAAGTTTACACTCTGGTCATGGCTTCCTGAAATGCTTTGTGCCAACGTTTTTGCCATAACGGTTTTGCCGGTACCGGGATTATCTTCCATAAGAATATGTCCCTTTGCAAGCAATGCAGTAAGTACAAATTTTATTTGATTGCGCTTGCCTTTAATTACTGTTTCAATATTATCAGTCAGCCGCTGAATATTTTGTAAAGCTGTATCAGTGTTTACCTGCTGTTCCATCATTTATATTTTTGGTTTGGTAAAATAATTTATTGTTCTGTAAAAATTTAAAAACTTATTAAAGCGTTGTTTAAAAGGGATTTGATTTTTAACGGCCTTATCAAAAGGCAAATAAAAGTTTGAAACAATATTTTCTTCTGATGTTGTTAGCGGCTGTGTTGAATACTTTGTTTTTAGATAAACCTGGATGAAGGAAGAAAAATTGGTATTAAATCGTGGATCAATTTCCTGTTTGGCAAATTGCAAAGGCGAATGATCATTTCTTACCAACCCTAATTGATTTAAAAGATACATCGTTGAAGTGTAGGACCAGTATGATTTTTGCTTTGGCACCGATTTTTGTAATGCTTTAAATCTGAACCAGCGATAAATGAGCCAGGGTAAACTTAGCATGAGTAAAACAAGCCCGCCAATAATTGCCAGTGATACCAATAATAATTTAAGAAGGCTAAAAGGTTCTTTTTCTTTTTTGATTTCTTTTTTTTGCTGCTTTTCTTTTTCAGTATCAAGAATTGTTATTTCATCAATAGGAGCAGGCTTTGGAATTTTTGAAAATATTTCCCGTGAACTGTTGCTGTCAATTGGAATGATATTCTTCATTTGTTCTGAAAATGACATTGCTGTTATTTCCATTCCTTTTTTTAATTCACTTAAAGTAACAGAGCCGGTATCTTTATTTATTGTTGCCAGGGATACATCCATATCAAGTTTTACCGGTTCCTTTAGTTCAAATACTTTATCATGAAATATCATTTTGTTTACCTCCATCTCAACTCTTTTCTTTATTGTATCTACCGTAAGCACTTTACCAAAGGATACAAACTGCGCTGATTGTACAGTAATTGGTGGCGTACCATCAGGTGCAGGAGATTGGTGTTGTTCCGTACTGGGTACTGTGGTATCAAAATCTATCCATCCATATCCCGGAAAATAAGCCTGCACCCACGCATGCGCCTGGTCTTCATAAAACCAATACCAGCCTTTATTCTTATCACTTCTGTCAACCGTTAAAAAACCAGTTGCCACTCTTGATGGAATTCCCAAAGCCCTTAATAAAAATAATGTTGCGCCGGCATAATAAGCGCAGTATCCTTTACGGTTTTCAAATAAAAAGTAAGTGAGTTTGTTAGCGCTGGGCAAGCCGGGTATACCGGGGTTTTCAGTGTATTTAAAAAGAGGTTGGCCATCTTCATCTTTGCTTAAAAAAAATTCTCGCAGAGCGATCATTTTATCAATGGGTGTGGCAGCATTTTTTGTAAGTTGTTGTGCTAAATTTCTTATAGAATCGTATGAATCTCCTTTCGGGATGAAAGTATAGTAACTCATAAAACTGTTATCCTCATTATTCCAGTTCTTCACCTTGCGTAGTTCATCAAACCTTTGCTGCTGAAAATTTAGCAGCGTTGAGTCTCCTGCAGGATTATAAATAAAATAAGCGCTGTTTAAATCGCTTACATACATTTTTGCACGGTAAGCAGTTTTAAATTGTTGCCTGTATTCTTTTTCAACTGCAATCGGCTGACAGAAAAAAGCAGTGCTTGGCGCTAAAAAATCTTTGGGGGATAGCAATGCTTTATATACTTCTGTAGTAATTATTTTTCTTTTTAAATTTCCTTTTGCTTTTATAAGAACAGAAGAATCAGTTTGCGTAAAGTACAATGGAATTTTAGAAGGATCAGGTTGAAAAAGATCGTTGGAAGGCATAAGACTATCCGTCTCTAATGTTTGTGTAAGCGTATCAAATTTTGTAAAATAATCGTAGGTAAAGTAAAGTGGGTTGGGTGTTTCAGTGCCCGGGAAATAATTATCAAGCTTTGCAATAAATACAAGCCGCTTGGAAGATTTTCTTCCTCCTTTCATTCCCATATCTTTCTTATTACTTAGTGTTCCATCTTTATTTTGTTTGGTAAGGCTTTCTTTATCCTGTTCCTTCTCCTGCTTTCCGCCACCGCCAAATTCTTTCTCTATTGCTTTAAATTCTTTATTAAAAAAAGAAAAAATTATTATCAGAAGAACAGCAGCAACCAATGCAAAACCAATAAGTTTTCTTCCGATGAACCATGCAAATCCGGGTTCCTCATCATTCATATTGCGTACCAGCTCTGCTGTATAAATAATGTAAAGCGAAAAAATTAAAACAGGTGCAAAAGCTATGATCAACTTTTGTGCTGTGATATCTGTTGTTTTGCTTACTACAATTATTTGTATGGCTAATAATACAGCAGAAAGAATAATTGGGAAATATCTAAGTCTTGCAAAGCCCCACCCAATAAGCCATCCGGCTATGAAGAGGAAAGAAAAAATAAAAAAATCAGTGGCAGCATAAAACGCAGTAAACTCTCCTGTAAATATAACCCTGATAACCCTGCTGATAATAAGCAGTAATAAAAGCAAAGGAATAAACGTGGAAATAAAACGGAACCTGTAATTATAAAAAATGCAGCCGGTTAATAACCCGGCTGCTAAGTACAGTGTATGCTTTACCCATTGATTATTAAGAACAGAATAATATTGGTTTATATGCCAAAGCATATACGCACCAATTGCACATGCGGGCAAAATGAGAAGCAACAATTGCGCTGCTATCTTTTTAGTGCTATGTAATTTTTCAATTTTCATTTTACTTATACAACTAATACTTCGCTTTCACTTTTATTCAGAATAGCTTTAATCTTATTTTCATTCTCTGTTATTTTTCTTTTTAATGGCGAGATATTCCACATTAATCTAAGCTTATCAAGCCCGTCTGCTTCAGGTTTTATGAACATCCATTGCAGCCAGTCTTTTATCTCTACTTTACTAAAGGCATTACTTAATTGTACAAAAATAATTACCAGGTCTTTTCCTGTTCTGTCTAAAATTTGTTGCACTTCTTCTGCGTTTATCAATGAAGATATGCAGAGAACAGAAGCCTCTTCCTTTTTAAAATACTGCTGAAGATTTTTTTGCGTTTGCCATTCTGATGTGCTGATAATGTATTTTATTTTCTGCAGCGGATCATCAGCAAAAGTTGTTTTGCTTTCCTGGTCGGGGATATATTTTATTAATACGTTTTGTTTATTTAACTGCTGGTAAGCATTCCAAACCCCTGTTTTGTAATAGTTAAGAAACGCAGGGAAAAAATCACTGTAAATGCCTGTACCCATTGCATTGTAGTACGAAGCATAAAAATAAACATGTGATGCATAAGGATCATTTGTTTCAGGTATTCTTACAACGAGCTCTTTATTTTTTGCGTATATCTTCCATACTATTCTTCTTACATCATCATTGTTCTCAAAGTTTTTATAATTCAAAAACTCACCCTGTACTTTTCTTATTTGTTCAATCCGGGTATTGGTATCTTCTGTTTTCTTTGGCTGAACTTTTATTTCTGAACCGGCATTATTACCAGGCTGTGTAAAAAAATTATCCTGAGCGGGAAGTGTTGCGGCAAAAGAAAAAAACTGGAACATGTCTTCAAAATAAATAACAGCACTGCTTACTTTGTATTCTTTAATTTCCGGTAGGGGCCAGTTATATACTCCATTTAGAGAAGAAGAAAAGAGCTGTGTTTTTGATTGGTTGTTTATTAAAGAAAATTTTGGCGAAATATTTTTGTCGTCATAATGAAGGCGCAACCGTATATATCCAAATATCGGACGATGAATAGGGTTGAGATCAATACTTACTTTTTGCTTTTCAGTAATTGTATTTTGTTTGGCTGCTGTTTTTACTCTTATAAAAATTTTGCCGCTTTTTTTATTAAATAGAAAAAACAGCCAGGGGAGGATTGCTGTGATAAAGCTTATTGCAAAAATGGCAGCTATAAATGCAATGGCTACGGTAATAAACAAATCAATAATGGCTGTATAGGATGTATCAGGGAGTACGCTCGTTTTTTTAAGCCAGTAGTAAGCAACCAATAAAACAATTGCCAGTAATACAATGTGAAAACGGAAAGGGACAAAAAAACTTGCGTACCGTATCCTGTTTTTTATTAAGTCAAAATTCATCACTGAAAAATTACTGTAAAATATTATAAAGAAAGATTAAATATCTAAAAGATTCCATACTATCTGAAGAGTATTTACATTTTCTTTGCAGCAAATTGAGTAATGATCATTTATTCTGCCTGCCCTTGTTGCAATAGTGAAAGTATAGCAAAAGCTTTATCAGCAAAAGATCATACCGTTTCTAACGGGCTTTTTGAGATATGGCATTGTAATGCCTGCACGGCAAGATTTACGCAAAATATTCCCGGTAAAAATGAAATAGAAAAATATTATAAGTCAGAAGATTATATTTCTCACAGCAATACCAAAAAGGGATTAATCAATTCACTTTATCACTTTGTTAGAAAAAGAACATTACAGGGAAAGAGAAAAATTGTAGAAAAGTATACAAAGCTTCCTGCAGGAAATATTTTAGACATTGGCGCAGGAACAGGAGCGTTTTTAAATACCATGAATCAATCCAATTGGAAAGTAACCGGATTGGAGCCGGATGAGACTGCAAGAGAAAATGCAAAAAAGTTATATGGGCTAAGTTTACTGCCCGCGGAAGAACTCTTTAATTTACAGCCAGAAACTTTTGATGCAATTACTTTGTGGCATGTGCTGGAACATGTGCATGATCTGCATGAATATATGGATCAGTTTAAAAAGTTATTAAAACCAAATGGATGTTTATTTATTGCTGTACCTAATTATACCTGCTATGATGAAAAAGTTTATAAAGAATTTTGGGCAGCATACGATGTTCCCCGGCACCTTTATCATTTTTCACCTGCATCTGTTACACAATTATTATTACAACATGGTTTGCAATTAAAAGAAATAAAGCCCATGTGGTATGATAGTTTTTATGTAAGCATGTTAAGTGAGAAATATAAAACCGGTAAAAATAATTTCCTGAACGCCGTATTCAACGGTTATGTTTCAAATTGGAAAGCATTGTTTAATAAAGAAAGATGCAGTTCACTTATTTATGTTGTAACGCATTAACTTCAACAGCAACCTCACCCCACGACCTTATTTTAATTTTAAATCATTTCCACCCCTCTCCATATGGAGAGGGGTGGAACGTTCTTCAAAAATAAAATAGATGGTGGGGGTGAGGTTAATTAATTTAATATATTTACGTTATAATTAACTGTGCTGAAAAAACTACCCCTCATACTACTAATTTTTGTTTTAGCGTATAGCCAGGTTGGCTATTACTTTGTATCACGCCACTACCAGGCTTTACAGAAAGAAGTAATTAAAGAAAAAATACTAAGTCAGTTAAAAGAGGAAGAATTAAAGATCATATCTGCCAGCGACAATCATCAACAAATTTATTGGGAAGAAGAAGGAAAGGAGTTTTTGTTTAAAGGAGAAATGTATGATGTTGTAAAAACAAAAATAGTTAATGGTAAAGTTATGCTGTATTGCATCAACGATAAAAAAGAAAGGGAGCTTGTTGATAATTACAACCTGATAACAAAGCATAATTCCTCTTCGGATAAAAAAGGAAAAAATACGATTGACAATTCATTCAATCTTTTTGTTTACCAGGATGAAAAAACCGGCGAATCCTGCGTCACCTATCTTCCAAATAATTTTTCTTCTATCAATTTCAATCTTCCTGAAAATTTGATAGATAATATTTCACCTCCGCCCAAAGCCTGATTTTTAGTTTCTATTAATTTATAGTCAGCAATGTTGACTGCACTTCTCTATGCAGCGTTTTATTGCTGCATATTTATTCAATTAAATCTTACTGAAATGAAATTTAGAATCTTATACATATTTATACCATTTTTATTATTTTATTCAATCAACGCCAATGGACAAAATCAAATTACGGGTAAAATTAGAGATGCAAAAAATGGTCAGCCGCTGCATGTAGCGTCAATTTACATTCCAGATCTAAAAATTGGAACAATATCTAATTTATCTGGTGGGTACGAACTTAAAAACATTCCGTCCGGAACTTATTTAATTGAAATTAGTTTAATTGGTTACCGGGCAATAGTTGAAAGAATAAAGATTGATGGGATATCAACGAACGATTTTTCTCTTACCCCGCAAAATTATGAATTAAATGAAGTTATGCTCACAGGGGTTTCTTCAGCAACAAAGAGAACTGATAATCCTATCCCTGTCAGCATCCTGAACAAAAATGAATTATTCCAATCTGCTTCATCAAACATAATTGATGCAATTAATATAATTCCCGGCGTTTCTCAAATTACTTTAGGGCCTTCCATATCAAAGCCTGTAATTAGAGGTTTAGGATATAATCGTGTAGTAGTAATTAATGACGGAGTAAGGCAGGAAGGCCAACAATGGTTTGATGAATTCGGAATTGAGATTGATGAAAATTCAGTAAACAAAGTTGAAGTACTTAAAGGCCCTTCAAGTTTGAGATATGGTTCAGATGCTATGGCTGGAGTAATTAATTTCCTTTCGCCTCCTTCTATCGCAGAAGGAAATATAAAAGGAACCGTTTTAGGAAATTTTCAAACAAACAATGGGCTAATTAATGGCTCAATAAATCTTGCAGGTAATAGCAAAGGCTTCTCATGGGATCTCTTATATACCGGACTCCTTGCACATAATTATAAAAATAAATATGATGGATTTGTCTGGAATTCGGGCTACAGTGAAAATAATTTAAAAGGTATTTTTGGGATTAATAAAGCCTGGGGGTTTACTCATCTTACGTTAAGTATGTTTAATTTAAAATTGGGAATTGTTGAAGGCGCAAGAGATAGTGCAACCGGCAAATTTGAACAACACTATTTGGATAGTAATGGTAATGACAGCCTTGGTATTGCTCCTGAAAATAAATATAAAACCTATAATAATTATCCGATAATTCACCAACATGTAAGGCATTACAAAGTAGTATTGGATAATAGTTTTGTTATGGGGGAGGGTAGATTAAATATAGCCCTGGGATTACAATTAAATTGCCGGCAGGAGGCAAACGATATAACCAAAGGAGACATTTATAACAATTATTTTTTTCTGAGAACATTTAATTATGATGTTCAATATATTTTACCCGAAAAGAATAAATGGAACATATCTTTTGGAGTTAATGGAATGCAACAATCTTCAGAAGACCGGGGTATAGTATTTGTTCTTCCTGAATATAATTTATTTGATATTGGAGCATTTTCAATCGTAAAAAAAACAGTTGATAAATTAACGCTGTCCGGAGGTTTGAGATTTGATTCAAGAACATTACATGGTAAAAATATGTTTGTAGATACCAATGGAATTAGATTAGCTAAACCGGATAATTATTCAGTTCAACGGTTTACTGATTATAACTCAAACTTTACAGGTGTTTCAGGAAGCATAGGAATTGCTTACGATTTTTCTAAAACATTTTATGGTAAAATAAATTTAGCAAGAGGATTTAGAGCACCTACAGCTTCAGAAAGTGGTCAGAATGGAATACACGATGGCACTCCGTTTTATGAGATTGGGGAGCACAAATTAAAGGCTGAAAATAGTTTGCAGGTTGATGGTACATTAGGAATAAATTCTGATGATGTAAATGCTGAATTAAATGTTTTTAATAATAAAATAAATAATTACATCTTTCCTGTTAAATTGGAAAGTTTATTGGGAGGAGATTCGATTCGGGATGATAATGTTGCCGGTTTTTCAGGGCCTGTCTTTAAATATATTGCGGGAAATGCAAACTTATCCGGTGGTGAAATAATGATTAATATTCATCCGCATACTATCAGTTGGTTTAATTTTGAAAGTGCCTTTTCAATGGTAAGGGCTATCCAATTAAACCAGGGAGATTCTACAAAATATTTACCTTATACTCCGCCTGATAAATGGCAATCAAAAATTAAGTTCTTTGCCAACAAAATGAATAAAACATTTCAAAATAGTTATATCAGTTTTGGGATTGATCATTATTTTAAACAGGATAAAATATATTATCAATTTGGAGATGAAACGGTTACTCCGGGTTATACATTGATAAATGTGGGCATTGGGGCTGATATCTATTCAGCAAAGGGTATTGCATGTTCTATTTATTTAGTTGGTAATAATTTAGCAAATGTTGCATATCAAAGTAATATGAGCCATCTAAAATATAGAGATACTAATAATGTTACAGGACGTACAGGTGTATTTAATATGGGGAGAAACATTAGTTTAAAGTTATTAATACCATTTAACTTTAAAAAAACCAATGAATAAATTAATTTCAATCTTTAAAACTTTACCGCCATTTTTAATAATAAGATACCTGTAAGATAAAGGATCATCACCAATCCTGTTAGAGGACTCCTTTGATGGTGTGCTACTTAATCAAAAAGCATTTGTGCCTGGGCTAAAGCCCTCTGCCACGCTGTATTTCACTAACCCCAGCCTTAAGGCTGGTTAGTTATGCAAGATGGTAATAGCTTTAGCCATGAGATACAATGCTGATACTGGATTAACTTTGATAAGTATGATATTTTAGAAAATTATTTTATATTCCTCGTTGCAAACGAGGAATAGCGATGGGGATTATCATTAATCCATTTAGTGGTTTACTTTTGATGGTATATAGCAACTGATAATTATTTTTCCTCTATAGCTGCTGCACATTTATCAACATTTAAAGCACCATAGTCAAAGGTGTGCTTGCTGCCATCCTTCAGGGTTACAATACACTTCTTGCTGAAAAAAGATTTCTGTACTTCCACATTCTGTATATCTTCTTTATTTATTTCCAGGTAACCTTCACTGCCCCATTTCACAAAGGCAAATTCTTCTAAAATACCCCTGGCGCTTACATCAAATTTGGCATCGTATAATAATCGTTTGTTGGTAACGGTTAGTTTTCCATTGTACTTGCCTCCTTTGGGTGGCACATATAAAATTGTCCAGGTATCAATTTTTGTTTCGCCGGGTTGTAATGTAATGTTCATCGATTGATATTTTTATGATTAAATAAAATAGTTGAACGAAAAGAAGTTTTAGGGAAGGGATCGATATGAAGTTACAAATAAATATTTTTTGATGTGAGCAATTAATAAAAAATGTATTTGATGTAGTTATGAAAACCATTACTAATCCTGTAAGTGAGTCGCCGCTAATTGTGTAAGGGGATAAAGTTTTTAATTCTTCTAATGTCCTCGTCGTAAACGATGCTTCATCTTATAGAGCCTTTTAGATTACTTTCTAAAATAGTTGCAGTATTATTATATTTTTCAATTAAGGATAATACTATTTCTTTATCACCTGGCAATGATTTAGGGCTGATTAATATTTTCATGGAACTAAAACTACCTTCTCTTATTTTAATAAAATAACTATCAATTGAAGGAGGAACAGCTTTTTCCATAAAGTCCATATATCTATCAGGGAAAAAATTTTCTGAACTATTATTGTTTATTGGCACAATGTCTAATCTATAGCGATATTCTTCTTCAAAAGACCAGATCTTGTTTTTATATTTTCCCAATTGAGCAACATTTAAACCAATTGCTGTTTTTATTCTTGGAGTTAATTTTTCTTTTTCAGTTGTATATTCTATTGGATAAGGTGTATTCCTTCCTCCAAAAATAAAAATCTTGTCTTTCTCGTTTACATATTCATCTTTTTGACAGAGGCAATTTTCAACACCGTCTATATTGTATGTTTCAAATAATGGCAAACTTAATTCTATTCTTACACCTCGCATTTGTGGTGTATACATATTCCAAAGTGCTAGATTTTCTTCCATATTATGTGTCCAACAAGAAACAAAAATATAAATAGCTAAAGAATGAAAATCAGATGATTGGCCTTCGGTTGGGTCATTTACTTTGTCAAGCCTTCCAAATCGAATTGTTTTCGACGAAAGAATTACAGCAAGGTTATTATAGGTCGTATAATGATAAAGTTTTTGAATCATTTTTTATTTCGTACTCCTCCTCAGGTGACATAATTTTTTAAAAATAATAATATCTTCTATCAGTATTAAATTTAAGAAAAACTTCCTCTTTTAAATGCTTCCAGCATATCACTATAAGATAAAGCTATAAAATCTTCCTTCGGAATATTAAAGAACCCCGCATATTTATCAGCCTGTTCTTTTAATTTTTCAATTCCTAAACTTCCATCTTTATCAATGGCCTCCACTTCTATAAATGTTCCAAGTTCTGCAATGGTATCAAAATGAAACTTTACATTATCTATAAAATATATTCTTCTTCTTTTTTCAACTATCACTTTTATGCCATGTAGTTTTATTAAAATCTCTCTTAAAGTTTTATCAGGATCGTGGTGATATAATAAAACATCAGATTGCTTTGCGTCTGCAGTGTTTTGTCTTTCATAATAAATAAGAGAATTTTCAATATTACCTTCTCTCAATTTTAATCGGCCTTTGGCTACATTAAAATATGTGTCAGTTTGATTGTCTTCGCCAACAAATTTTGGGTTGAGTTCTAAAAATTTCTTTTCTAAATTATCTAATTCAGTTGTTCTTGCTTTAAATTCAAAATTGAGGATAGACATTGTTTATTTATTATCTGTTGTTGAAGGATACAAAATTCTAAATGCATTAAATACAGCCTGGTGTAAAATTGTTGCATGGTCTTCCTGAGGTAGGTAATCAAAATAAACTGTTACGTTTTTATTCTTTGTTTTTTTTATTTTTTCAGTTAATAAGTTTGCTTCAACTTCCATTACGTGTGGTACGTCAGTGGGTGCAAGGCCTTCTTTCCCAACGCCAATGTAAATGCTGGTGTTTTGTGAAGTGCTTTGTAAAATATTTGTGGATTGATTTAACAATGAAGCATTGTCCCACCATAAGCTTGGACTGATAATTATGTATTTATTAAACAGCGTAGGTTTTTTAAATAAGATCTCTGTTGCCAGAAGCCCTCCCAAAGATTGCCCGATAAGTGTTCCTGATATATTTGCCTTATATTTTTTTTCTATGAAGGGTTGCAATTCTTTTTCTATAAATGCGATGAATTTATCTGAATGCCCGGTTGTGGGAAACCTCTTCTTATCTTTTTCAATTGTTGTTGGGTAGGTAAAATCTCTTTTCCTGTCTACAGTTGCAATTCCTACAACAATTGATTTGGGTACACGGTTGATCCAGGAAAAATTATTGAACTGAACAAGTCCTGCAATATGTATAAAATCTTCATCTGCCGACCCATCCAATAAATATATTACCGGATATTTTATTGTGTCTTCCTGCTTGTAGCCTTCCGGAAGATAAATATTCAGAATTCTTTTTTCTGCTAACTGCGTTGATTGTATTTCATCAATAACGCCAAGCACAAAGGCTTTGCTGTTGTTTGTTTGTGTTGGATTATTTGTTTGTGCAAAAGACAATGTTGTAAAAAAGGTCAGGATAAAAAGTGTTGCAATTATTCTCATTGGTGTGTGATTGGGATTAATGTTTCTAAATTGGTTTAAATGTAACAAAACATTTTAAGGCCTTTAAAATCTTTATAACAAATCAATTGAGAATAAATTTTTAAATTTTGCATTTATTTTTTTAGGGCTCTTGCAAAAAAATAAAATAAACTCTACATTTATAATACAGCCATTCTGATCAAGACCAATTGATCCGTTCTTTACAATTATTAACCATCTAAATTAATTGCTATGCAAATTATTTTATTAAACAGATTGAAAGATACGCTGCTATTGTCAGGTGTTGTGTTAATGATGCTGAGCAGTTGCTATACCTATCGCTTGCAAACACATGCCCAGGCAGGCTCAGAGATAACCACCATAAATGCAAACTCTTATTTCTGGGGGCTTTTACAAAAGCCAAAAGGTGGTATCACTACACCTCTTTGCGACTCACTGGATGTTAACGGAGTTTCTGTAGTGAGGGTAAGAACAAATCTCGGTTATGCATTAATAACAATTGTTACACTCGGTATTTGGTGCCCGATGAAAATAGACTACAGGTGCAGTAAACCTTGCCAAATTCACGGCCACTTATAAAAACAACAGGCATGAAAACATTTAAAACAGGCGCTACAAAATGGCAGAACAAACATGAAACATTTGTCGAAAATATCAACAACCTCTATGAAATAGGGAATGAACATTCAATGGATGCACTTGATGGTTATAATGATACTACAAAGGGGTTACAGCTATTGATTGCTGAAGCTGTCAATGCAAAATTACCGCTGCGTGCATTAGGTGCCGGTTGGTCGTGGATGAAGATCGCCACTGCTGATGGAGGATTAATGTTTGATACAAAACCATTGAATACGATCTTCGATATTTCAAACGGGAGTGTAGATCCAAAGTATAAAGGAGATGTAACAAAATTATTTTTCGCCCAATGCGGCAATGGAGTATGGGAGATCGGCAAATATCTCCGCGATAAAAATCTCTCTTTAAAAACCTCAGGTGCAAGTAATGGTCAAACCATTGCCGGTCTTATTGCAACCGGCGCACATGGCTCTGCGTTTGACTTTGGGGCCTCACAGGAATTTGTTGTAGGCCTGCATATCATCGTTAGCCCAACCCGCCATATTTGGCTTGAAAGAAAATCAGCACCTGTTGCTTCAGCATCATTCATAAAAAACCTTCAAACAGAATTAGTACAGGACGACGATCTTTTTAATTCAGCCCTCGTTAGTATGGGAAGTTTTGGAATCATTCATGGAGTAATGATAGAAACAGAAGATCTTTTTCTTTTAGAAGCTTATCTGCGAAGAATGCCTTATGATGATAACCTGAAAAAGTTGATGACGACACTTGATTTTAGCAATGCAAATCTTCCTAACGGTAATGAGAGGCCCTATCATTTTGCGGTTAACATTAACCCTTACGACATGGCAGGCGGAGTATATGTTACAACCATGTATAAACGACCTTACCGCACAAACTATAAACGCCCCGTACGCAATCTCAATGGGGTAGGGCCGGGAGATGACGCTGCCGTGTTTGTTGGAAAGTTAACTGATGCATTGCCGGCCCTTGTGCCCGGCCTTGTGAACAAGTTGGTTGCCGGAGCAATAACACCCTATGAAAAAGTTACAGGAACTCTTAGTGAAATATTCGACAATACAACTCTTTACGGGAAACTATTGAGTGCTGCTATAGGGATATCCATAACCTCTGTGGACAAGGTAACAGAGATTCTGTTTGACCTTAATAAAACGAATGGACCATTTGTTGGATTATTTGCTTACCGATTCATTAAAAAATCAAATGCAAAACTGGCATTCACACGATTTGATTTTACCTGCATTCTTGAGCTTGATGCTGCTTCTTCAGAAAAAACCAAATCGTTTTATACGGCTGTGTGGGCAAGGCTTGAGAAAGAAAAAATCCCCTTCACATTTCATTGGGGCAAAATGAACGAACTTAACTTTACAAGGATACAAAATATGTATGGCAAAGATGCTGATACATGGATTGCATCAAGAAATAAATTGCTGGATAAAGAAAGCATGAAAGTTTTTACAAACCCTATCCTTCAACAATGGGGTTTGGATAAAGTGATATAAACCTGTGATTTTATTTGAATCTTTTTACTTTAGCCATGTAGGTAAAAGTTTTTTCAGGTGGAGTATTTTTCATCCAGGGACGTTGATAACCAAATTTTAATTTTACAGTTCCTCTTTTTCCTGTTAGCTTATAAAAAAACAAACGTCTACCCGGCACTCCTGCAATTGATTGTCCATTATCATATAAACTTTTACCAGAGGAATATTTATCATTTATAAAAAGTAACAACCGTGAAGGTTTGCTGATTTTTGACCAGGCATAGCCTGTACTGGATATTTCTGTAAGACTAATAATTAAAATATTCCCTTTATCCTTAGTGTAAAAAGTTCCGCTTTTATTATCCATATCTTCAGATATAAATATTGTATCAGCTTTTATAGTAACATTATTTTGTGCATTAGCATTTAGTGTAAAAATGAAAAGCAGTAAAGAGATAGTATATTTCATAGCCGGTTGTTAAGTTTAGCGACAGGGTTTATATTCGATATAAAATATAATAGTACAAGTAATCTTAGTTATTGATTCAAATGTATTTCAAACATTTTAGGCCATCTTTTACCTGTGATGTATAACTTTTTTGTAGTACTGTCGTAGGCTATGCCATTTAAAACATTTGTATTGTGGGTCATTTCTTTTGCATCATATTGTGCCAGTAAACCTGTAAGATCTATCTTACCAACTACATGCCCGTTAGCTGTATCAATTTTTAAAATATAATCTGTTTGCCATCGGTTTGCATAAATATAACCATCAATAAATTCAAGCTCATTAAGATTGTCTAAGACACCTGTATTATCAGCAACAGTAAGTGTTTTAATTAGGTGCATTTCATTTTTTTCTTCATCCGGCAAAGCATAATAGATCTTATCAGTTACGCCATCGCTTATTATTAAATTATTTCCATCGTTGGTAATTCCCCAACCTTCGCTAAACCAATTCAATGTTTTTATAGGATGCATAATATCATTAAGATTATACACAAAAATTTTATGGCTTTGCCATGTTAGCTGGTAAATTTTATTTTTAAAAATGGTAATGCCTTCTCCAAAGATCGTGGTGTCAGGTATCAAATATTTTTTTTCAACTTTTCCTGTTTTGAGATCAACTATCCGTAAAGTTGATTCCTCAAATTCGCCTGTTCCTTCATATAATTTACCTTTATAAAATTGCAAGCCTTGGGTAAAAGCTGCGGTATCATGCGGATAGGCAGCATCTATTGAAAAGGTTATAGGCTGTGGTGCTGGTAAATTATTTACAGGTGTATCATCTGCAGGTTTATCACCTGTATTACATGCGGAAAATACTGATATTAAAATAATAGTAAAAATTCTTTTAAGCATATTTTATTTTATACGTAAAAATAGCAAACACCTGTGGTTTGTACGTTAATTCAATTATAAAAGAATGAGTATAACCCTTGCATTTATCGGTAATTTATGTTTTCTTTGCCTTCAACACCTCTGTTACCCGGTTAATGCTCGCCTAACGTAAATTTACCAGGGTATATTATCACTCACAGATGTGTTATCTCAAATACTCCAACATCCCATTGTTAGACCGGAATTAGAATCAGAACGGATTTATTGTACCAATTGAAACAAAGAAAAACAATGGAATTTATTAGGATATTAAGACTGTTAGCCTATAGCCTGCTTTTTATTTTTACCTCTTTTTTAGCGAATGGCCAGCGCTGTGATACATATGAGTATTACAAAAAATACCCGGTTACCAATTCTTCCGCTACCAGCCGTGTTTCAGAAACATCTAAGCCATCAAGAGATACTCTCTCAAATGAAGTAATTACTATACCTGTCGTAATTCATGTATTGTATAATAATACTGTTCAAAATATAAGTGATGCACAAATTCTTTCTCAACTGCAATCTTTAAATAACGATTACCGAAAATTAAATGCTGATGCCTCAAACGTACCGGCTGCTTTTGCACCTTTAGCAGCAGATGCAAGAATTGTTTTTTGTCTTGCAAAGATTGATGGTTTTGGTAAAGCAACTACAGGAATCATTCGTAAGTACACATCAACACAAAGCTGGACTGCTGATGACGGGATGAAATTTTCTGCACAGGGAGGAGATAATGCATGGGATTCAAAGCGGTATTTAAATATCTGGATATGTAATTTATTTGGAAGAAGTCTGGGGTATTCCAGCACTCCCGGTTCCCAGGCTGAAAAAGATGGATTGGTTATACAATACGATGCTTTTGGTACTACAGGAACTGTTGCTGCTCCCTTTAATAAAGGAAGAACATTAACCCATGAAGCAGGGCATTGGTTAGGGCTGCAACATTTATGGGGTGATGCAAATTGTGGTGATGACGGCATTGCGGATACGCCTCCACAACAGGGTTTTAATAATGGATGCCCATCGTTTCCTCATAAAACTTCATGCTCAATAAATGGCAATGGCGATATGTTTATGAACTATATGGATTTTACTGATGATGCATGTATGAATATGTTTAGCAAAGGCCAGGCAATAAAAATGCGCAGTATGTTTGCGGCAGGGGGTGCCCGAAATTCGTTTTTAAATTCTGCTGTATGTGATACTAATTCAGTACAACGGGGTCCGGTGGCTATAGATCCGGTTGAAACGAAAATGACAGTTTCATTGTTTCCTAACCCGGCAATAAAATTCATTAATATTGAAAGTAAGAACGCATCTGATCTTATTGGACAAATAGTTAAGATTTACAATATGTACGGTGGTGTGGTTATGTCACAAATATTGCTGACTCAAAAAACTACAATTATTATTCAGCATTTACCTTCTGGTATTTACTTCCTGAAAATAGGCGAGGGTAAAGAGAACAAAACCTTACGATTTGTAAAAGAATAATTTTATAGTTACACCTATGTAATTATATTTTATAAAATTCTCTGCGTTCAGACCTGTATTTCCTTTTTAGTATAGATCACATTCCTTTCTTTCAAATAATCTAAAATAAAATTAAAACATTGCGCATGCTTACCGATTAATTCCGGAGGGAACACGCCTTTTTCATTAAATAAATTTTTTATTAAAAGATTTAATGCAGCTGTACAGGTATAGCCTGTTGTTCGTGCCATTGAAGAAGTTTTTGTTGCATGATCATATTCGTCATACAGATCGTACACTACCGTCTTTTGTTTTCCCTTTTCATTCCCTGAAATTTTTATTTGCATAACAGTAAATTCTTCTTCCTCATCTCCCAATTTCCATTGCTTAAATAAAACTGCTGAGGAAAATTCAAGCGGAGATATTTTTATGCCTTTGTAATCGATCTTTTCTTTATCAAAAAATCCACCAGCTATAAATGCTTTCATAAGATCAATATGCCCGGGATAACGAAGTGTTTTTTCTTTCATGTTTTTTATGCCCGGCATTGTAAAAAGCAACGATCGCAAGCCATCTGTATTAAAACATTCCAGTGTTCCTGCTTTATCAAAATTTATTAATTCTGTATCAGTCAATGCGGCCTTTGTTATTAATTTGCCATTTTCAATAAACCTTGCAGGCCTTATATATTCTTCAATTACGTCAATGGGAGAGAAGGGAGCTTTGTATTCAAAAGGTTTTATTTTTTCTTTGGGTAAGCCTCCCACCATGCATTCAAAATTTTCAATTTTCATTTGTTCATTATAATACCCTAATATCAGGTTGCTCATACCAGGCGCTACACCGCAGTCAACAATAGCTGTTACATTATTTTCTTTTGCAGGTTTATCAAGGTCTAAAGCATTCTCAGGGAAAAAAGAAATATCTGCCACATTTTTTTTAGAAAGGATAACTGCCTCTACTGTTTTATACCCCATAAAGCCGGGAACCGCAGTTACAATAAAATCGAACGGGAGTAAAAGTTCAGGATAACTTTTATGATTTGACAAATCTTTTTTTAAAATTTTAATTTTAGAATTTTTATTTTGTAATACACTCAAAGAAGTATCGCTTATATCAATAGATGTTACATCATAATTTTTTGCAAGATCAAGAGCTATTGTTCTGCCTACCATTCCGGCGCCAAGTACTGCAATTTTTATCATCCAAAATATTTTATAACTCCTGGAGGGTTTAAAACCCTCCAGGAGTTTAGCAAAGTAATGAAAATGTTAATTAAACTTTTCAATACAACTAATTATTAAAGAACTGGCATCTTACTTGTCATACTTAATAAAATATATTTTATGAAAAAATTTTTAATCATACTTTCTTTTTTTGCATTTGCAGTTACTGGTTGTGATACTGCAAAACAGGTGATAGGCTCCATAGGCAATGGTGCCGGCAATTTAAACAATACAGAAATTATTGCAGGCCTTAAAGAAGCTTTGCGGGTTGGTGCAGATAGTACAACAAAAAGACTGTCATTACTAAATGGGTTTTTTGGTGATGATATTATAAGGATACTTATGCCACCTGAAGCGCAAAAAATGGAGAGAACTTTAAGAGACATTGGTCTTGGTAAAACAGTTGATAAAGCAATACTTTCTATGAACAGGGCTGCTGAAGATGCATCAAAATTTGTTGGAACAATTTTATGGAATTCTATTCAGCAAATGACAATTACGGATGCTATCGGCATTTTGCGTGGCGGCGATTTTGCAGCAACTAACTATTTAAAAAGAACAACAACACAGCAACTAACCACCGCATTTCGCCCTGTAATTGATAGATCGTTGAATAATGTGGATGCTACAAGATATTGGGCAGATGTGTTTTCAGTTTATAATAAGATCAGCAAGAACCCTGTTAATACTGATCTTGGGGCATACGTAACTGAAAAAGCATTGGGAGGGTTATTTTACCATATTGGTTTGCAGGAACAGCAAATTAGAAAAAATCCTGCTGCAAGGGTAACTGATATTTTGAAAAAAGTATTTGGTACAAACTACAGCGGATAAACTGAATTAACGCAGTGCCTTATCTCCAGACTTTAGAAGGATATTTGAGTGGAGTATATTAAATTCTTTTTCTCCGGTTAAATTATTTATTTTATAAAAATAAATGAGGCCGTTATTTTCACCTTGTGCAAGGGTTCTTCCGTAAATAACCGATCCGTCAACCGATAATTTTAATAGATATTTATCCATACCAATAATTAGATCAGGGTCTGTTTTAGAAGTGCCTTCAAATTGTATATCATAGGTTTTTAGTGAATAGATCCCTTTCACATATTCAATTCCCATTTTCCCTTTTTGTCCTTTATAATATTTTATAGCAGCATCATCAGCGCTGTCAATGGCTTTGAACGTCCATATAATTTCACCTTTAATAACAGAATCTTTTATATCAAGTTTTAAGAACGCTGAAAAATTTTCTTCACTGTTTATTTTTGTCCATTCGCCTTTATAAAAACTTATCTGCGCAAATGCATTGCACAGATAAAATGTTATAGCAACAGATAAAAATATCTTTTTCATTTGTCTGAATTAGGATTTATAGGATTATAAGATTATGGGATTTTGATATATTTAATGTTTACTATTTTCCATCCGAAATATCAATTGTAAAAATATGATTCCCATCATTCCCAAAAATCCCAAAAATCACAGCTCACATTATATATCTGTTGCTTCTCCATAAGCCATAGCTGTAGCCTCTTTCAATCCTTCACTCATAGTTGGGTGAGGGTGTATTGCATTCAATATTTCGTGCGCTGTTGTTTCTAATTTACGGGCAACAACCGCTTCAGCAATTATTTCTGTAACATTACTGCCAATCATGTGGCAGCCTAAAAACTCACCATATTTTGCATCGTAAATTACTTTTACAAAACCTTCAGTTGCGCCGGCAGCACTTGCTTTACCACTTGCCATAAAAGGGAATTTACCAACCTTGATCTCGTAGCCTGCATCCTTTGCCGCTTTTTCTGTAAGACCTACAGATGCAATTTCAGGAGTACAATAAGTGCAACCGGGAACATTGTTATAATCTATTGGATCAGGATTGTGCCCCGCAAGATGTTCGGCAGCATTTATACCTTCTTTGCTGGCTTTATGTGCCAATGCCTGGTTGGGCGTGCAATCACCAATAGCGTAAATGCCGGGAATATTTGTTTGCTGGTTAGCATCTACAACAATTTTTCCCTTTTCCATTTTTATTCCTAATTCTTCCAAACCCACCCCTTCAATATTTGCAACCACACCAACTGCACTTAATACAATATCAGCTGTCAAATTAATTTCTCCATTAGCAGTTTTTACTTTGGCATTTATACTATCACCTTTTGTATCAACACTTAGCACTTCGCTATTAGTTAATACTTCCATTCCCTGTTTTTTAAATTGTTTTTCCAGCTCTTTGGAAATGTCCTCATCTTCTACAGGAACAATTCTTGGCAAAAATTCTACGATGGTAATTTTTGTTCCTATGCTGTTATAGAAATAAGCGAATTCAGATCCTATTGCCCCGGAGCCTACTACCAGCATACTTTTGGGCTGTTGAGGCAAAACCATAGCTTCCCGATAGCCAACTATTTTTTTACCATCAATTGGTAAAGAAGGAAGTTGCCTTGCTCTTCCGCCTGTTGCTATAATTATATTTTTTGATTCAAGCACTTGTTTTTTTCCGTCTGCTCCTGTCACTTCTAATTTTCCCGGAGCCAATAATTTGCCCGCCCCCATTACCACATCAATCTTATTTTTTTTCATAAGAAATTGAACGCCCTTACTCATTTTATCAGCAACACCTCTGCTTCGTTGTATTATTTTTACAAAATTTTGTTTTGGCTCATTTATATCAACTCCATAATCAGCTGCATGTTTTGCATATTCATAAACCTGGGCACTTTTAAGCAATGCTTTTGTGGGAATACATCCCCAGTTAAGGCAAATGCCACCAAGACTTTCCCTTTCAATAATTGCAACTTTTTTACCAAGCTGTGAAGCCCTGATAGCAGCAGGATACCCACCGGGACCGCTTCCTAAAACTATTACATCGTAAGCCATATTAATTCGATTTACCTCCATCCTCTAAAGGGGAGTAGAGAAGTTATTTAATAATAATAATTCGTTTTTGAATTGAGTTGCGAAATTAGTTTGAATTAAGTAAAGCGCAAAACTGTTAAATGAACGGATGCATTTATACAATTGAAATTTTAGAGTGTATTTTGCAGAATGAAATTTTTGAAAAGTATAATGTTGTTATTATTCCTTGCAGGTATTATTTCTGCAAAGGGACAAACCATTGCTTCCTGGAAAGTTATCAAACTGCAGGATTACATCAGCAAATCGGATTCAGTATTGGTGATAAATTTTTGGGCTACATTTTGTAAACCATGTAATGAAGAGATCCCTTATTTTCAAACCATAGTAAATGAATATAAAGATCAAAAAGTAAAGTTGTTGCTGGTAAGCTTAGACCTTAAAGATGAATATCCAAATAAGATAAAAGCATTTGCAGAAAAGAATAATTATACTAACCAGATAGTATGGCTTAATGAGACCAATGCAGATTATTTCTGTCCTAAGGTTGATAAAGCCTGGATGGGAGGGATACCTTCAACATTGTTGATAAATCCTAAAACGGGGTATAGAAAGTTTTTTGAGCAACAACTGAAGCCGGAAGAATTTGAGAAAGAGTTGAAGAAAGCGATTAATTTCTGAATCATGATTTGGGGAGATTAAAAGATTAATAGGAAAATAGTTTATAAAATTATATAATCCTTAAATCAGAGTTCAAGACTATTTCCTTTTAATTGCACAACCCATGCTACGGCTTTCTTTTACCGATAC
The DNA here is from genome assembly GCA_025353485.1 of Chitinophagales bacterium. Lineage (GTDB taxonomy): Bacteria > Bacteroidota > Bacteroidia > Chitinophagales > Chitinophagaceae > Ginsengibacter. The sequence goes on along the minus strand of JANXQO010000115.1, from coordinate 39,526 downwards.
CTCTTTTCCTGCGAGCAGGTCATTCATAGCTTCTCTTAAATGCTGGCGTGTAACATTAGCAGCATCTGTGGGGTTATCATCAATAGCTCCGTGGTAAACAAGTTTTAAATCTTTGTTGAATAAAAAATTCTCAGGAGTTCTGTTAGCGCCAAAGGCATCCGCTATTTCATTGTTTTTATCTACAACATAATACCAGTCATATTTTTGCTCTTTTGCATATTGCTGCATGGCTCCAAAGCTATCTCCTCCTCTGCGGTCGCCTTCATTAGAATTCAAAAGGATAACACCAATATTATTTTGCAAAGCATATTTGCATATCTCTTTTGTACGGCCTTGGTTTTTTGCTACATAAGGACAGGTATTGCAGGTGAACATCACAAGCAAACCATTTTTTCTTTTTGCATCCTTCATACTAATATCTTCATTACTAATATCTTTCATTGTAACATCACCTTTTGGAAGCTCGCTTCCGATTGGAAGTACAAAGCCTGCAAATTTAAAAGCCGCTAATATTGTTACCAACAAAATAGCGGAAGAAAGCACAATGAGATTCTTTTTCATAATGAAAAATTTAGACTGCTAATTTAAGAAATTAGTACAAAAATACAGATACCGTTTATGTATCAATGTGGGCAGGTGACTTCTTTTCCGCTGATTTTCTCTCTTCCGCCATAGCCCGCAACGAGTTTATGCTCACATTAAATTCAAAGCCGATGAGTATGACCATGGAGTTGAGAAAAATTAATGTCCCCAATGCTATGATGGTTCCTATTGAACCATACAAAACATTATACCTGTCAAAATTATTTAGAAATGCCGAAAAACCCAGTGTTGCAATTATACTGAGGGATGTGGCTATGATAGCTCCGGGAGATACTAACTTCCATCGTTTTTGCATTGCAGGTGCATATTTATAAATGCAGGCAAAGGAGTAAAAAATCAGCGCAATAATAAATATCCATTTACCATAAACAATAACATCTCTTAGTACAACATCTTTTACACCCACCATTTTTAAAATATTGCTTTGCATCAATAATAACATTAAGCACATCAGCACAAGGCTATAGAGTAATGAAGTAAGTTTTATAGCTACCCATCTTTTATGTAACCCTTTTCTTTTTTCAAAGCCTATATAATTTTTATTAAATGATCGCATAACCCCCATCATTGCATTGGATGCAAAAAAAAGTAAGAGAATAAAACCAAAAGATAATATGCCGATCTTGGAACCCTTAAAAAAGAAGTCAACAAAATTTATTAAGCCTCCATTGTAAGTTTTTGCAGGCACCATATCAACAATTAAATTCTGCAGTTGTATCTGAATACTTTTTTTTGGAATAAAAGGGAGGTTGGGGATAAGCGTAAATAAAAAAAGACAGGTGGGAGGAATGGACATTATAAAATTAAAAGAAATAGCAGATGCTCTTTCTGTTAAACCGGAAACTCTTAGTTGTTTCCTGAAAAATTTTATCACTTCATAAAGAGGGATTCCCTGAAAGCCAGGCAATACCCAACTCTTACTTTTATTTGATAAGTATACTAATGGATGAAGATTTACTATGATACGTTTTAGTTTTATCAAAACGATTTTTATTAAAAATGTGATGCCTGAATTATCTATGTAAAATAATGTAACATTTTAATAGTAAGGTACAAAAGCCCTTTAGGGGTTGGGATATTAATTTTGATTTTGGTGTTTTGATCTCATTAAACTATCCAGCGCCAGTTGATAAGCCTTTGCAAACTTAATATGTTCTTCATAAGAAGAAGCAAAATTTGAATAGCCAGAAAAATCGGGTTTAGCAACAAAAAATAAATAGTCAGTTGCAGGGGCATTTAAAACTGCATCAATAGTTTTAATGGAGGGTGTGCAGATAGGCCCCGGTGGCAACCCTGAAACCAGGTAAGTGTTATAAGGCGAAGGCATTCTTGTATGTTTTTCATATATCCTTTTTAATCCAAAATCTTTAATAGCAAACTTTACTGTTGGATCGGCAGCAAGCCGCATCCCTTTTCTCAAACGATTTATGTAAACACTGGCAATTTTCCCTTTGTCTTCTGCTTCATTTGTTTCTTCTTCTACAATAGAGGCTAAGGTGTAAACTTCTTTTTCAGAAAGATGTAGTGCCGCAGCCTGGGATTTTCTTTTTGCAGTCCAGAATCTTTGCTGTTCTGTAAATAATTTCCTAAAAATACCTGCTGTTGTATTGTTCCATTTTAAAGTATAGGTGTTGGGAATAACTGCTGTCATCACCGTATTGCTATCAAGGTTGTAATTTGAAAGAGAATCGTTATTATTTAAAAATTGTATAACACTTGTGGAATCACCTTCAAAATTGTTACCGAGTTTTTTTGCAAGATCTTCCTTTGTCCGAAGCTTAGTAATAACTAAATTAACCGGAGTTTGATTTGCTGAACGCAACATTCGCACAAGGTGTACAAGGCTCATCCCGTTATTTATCCTGTATTTGCCAGGCTTAATTGCTTTATCATAGTCAAGATACTTTGCAACTTTATCAAACCATATTGTTTCTGAAATAATTTTCTTTTGCAGCAAACTATCTTTTACACTTTTATAATCTGAGCCCGTGTGTATGTAAAAATATTTCCCTTCCGGTTCGTTAATAGTTGGACCAAATAATGTCCAGCTGATATATCCAATTACCAGGAGCAGGATAATGAATAGGTATACAATATATTTTCGTTTATTTTTCATTGGGTATGAATGCTATAAAAGTATGCAACAATATTTTTTCGTTACTAAAAAACCCTGTCTTTTAAAGACAGGGTTGAAAAGTTATGAAATTATTTTATTTTGATGGTTGTGGGTTTGTTTGCTGTGGCGTTGGTTGAGGCAAAGGCACGGTGGTTTGTTTTGTAGCTGGTGAAGTTGCAGGAGCTTCATAATATTTATCGCTGGCAGAACTGCTGCTCTTAGGAATAAATATGGCAGATGTTAAACACAATACTGCTACTATACCTGCAAAAAGCCATGTACCTTTTTCCAAAACATCAGTTGTTTGTTTTACTCCCATTAGCTGGTTACCTATACCACCAAATGAAGAAGATAATCCTCCGCCTTTAGGGTTTTGAATTAAAATTATTAATCCCAAAATAATTGAGGCAAGAATTATTAATGTACCGAATACGTATAACATGTTATGGTGTTTTTAAATCTGCCTGCCCGGTAGACAGGCTATTAATTTTGCCTGCAAAGTAAGCGCTTTTAGAGGGATTAATCAAACTTAATTTCTCATAAACCTCTATGGCTTTCTCCGTTTTATTTTGCGCAATCAAAATGTTTGCCATGGCTTCTGTAACTACTTCAGCATCTGCATTTGAATGTTCAGCTATCTGCTGAATATTTTTGTCAGTTTGTTCATCGCCTTCAATAAATTTTTCTTTATGAATTTTTTTCATGCTTTTTAGCCATTCGGTAAAGCTTTTCATTTGGTTACCAAGCTTATCATTTGCAAGGGTTTCCTCAGTTATTTTTATGCCCTGCGATCCGAAGTAATCTACTGTATGTAATGGTTCAAATGCAATTGATTCTTCTGTTGTGTTTGCCCGGGAAGATATTTGAGAAAGCGAATGTCTTATTTTCTCATTTTGTTCTTCGTGTTCAATAGCATTTACAGATATTTCTACCGGTATGCTTTCCTCTATTTTGTTTTCTTTTGAAAGTAAATGTAATTGCCAGTTTAGCCAGTTACTGTTTTCAAAAAACAAGGCAGTTTTTAGGGCCTGTTTTTCAAAATGTGTTGAATTACTTTTTTTATAATGCTGAAGTAAGGAAAGCTGTGCCATTGAACACCATGGGTATTTTTCAGCCATTTTTTCCGGATGAAGTTCATCTTTATAAAAAGAAAATATATCGTTAGTGTTCATGCGGATAAAATAGGTAATTACCAGTTTGAAAATATTTTATTAAATATTCCATCTACAAGATTTTTTATAATAGCAGCTCCGTTTTCTGTTTCAGCCTGTTGTAAAGATTTTTGTGCATCAAAATCATAGTTGTTTGTAATGTCTGTTTCAAAATCTTTTTTTTGATCCAGTGTATTTTTAAATACCAAATGAAAAGAAACATTTAACCTGTTAGTGCTGGCATTTTGATTGGTAATACCCGTTGTTGTTACACTATAATCAGAAAGATAACCGCTGATATCATAATGGGCTTCATCGCCGTTTATTTGCCGAAGCCTTGTTTGCCCGATAATTTTTTGCTTTAACTTTTCAGTTAGCTGAGGGGTTAGTTGTGGGTTTACATAACGTGCTTTATTTTCAAAATAATTTACTCTGAAAGTTTTTACATCAGCCGGAATAGGAGAGGTATCTTTTGTAGAATATTTGCAGGTAGCATAGTTGAGAGTTAGCAGCAGCAAGCTACAAATAAGATATGTGCTGTACGATGTACGATGTACGATGTTGTTCATTTAATTTTAAGATTGAATAAATTTTAAATTTTCTAATTCAGCTATTCATCAATATCGTATTCTTTTAATTTTCTGTAAAGTGTACGTTCGCTGATACCAAGATCTGCAGAAGCATCTTTGCGTTTTCCCCTGTGTTTTTTCAAAGCCTTAATAATCAGTTCCTTTTCTTTATCCATGATGCTGAGAGATTCCTCCACTTCAACATGTTGATGTATATCATTGTTACCATTTAATAACACCGCTTGTGCAGGCGTTGCAAGGGATTGTTGATCCGTTTGATGATATTCATTTAAAACATTCTCACGCTGGAAACCATTTGAAGTTGCAAGAGCAGGGTTTTGCATTATTTCAAAAAACATTTTCTTTAACTCTGTTACATCTTTTTTCATATCGAAAAAAAGTTTGTAAAGAATTTCTCTTTCATTGGAAAATTCTTTTGGATTATTACCTGTGTTTCCTGAAACCAAAACCGGTAATCTTGAATTGTTATCAGGTAAAAATTTTCTAAGTATCGGACCTGTAATATTTTTATCCTGTGAAAGAACCGAAATCTGTTCTGCAATATTTTTTAATTCTCTTACATTGCCCGGCCATGGATAATTTATTAAAACATTTTTTGCTTCGTCATCTAACTGAACAGGGGGCGATTTATATTTTTCTGCAAAATCAACTGCAAATTTTCTAAATAATAATGGGATATCTTCTTTCCTGTCACGCAAGGCGGGAACTCTTATGGGCACTGTGTTTAAGCGATAGTAAAGATCTTCCCTGAATCTTCCTGCATGTGTAAAATCCAGCAGATCTTTATTGGATGCCGCAATAACTCTCACATCTGTTTTCTGAACTTTGGAAGAGCCTACCCTGAGATATTCTCCTGCTTCCAAAACCCTCAGCAATCGTGCCTGTGTACCCAACGGCATTTCTCCTATTTCATCTAAAAATATAGTTCCGCCATTAACTGTTTCAAAATATCCCTTGCGGCTATCCACGGCTCCTGTAAACGACCCTTTCTCATGACCAAATAATTCTGAATCAATTGTGCCCTCAGGAATAGCGCCACAGTTTACAGCAATAAATGGATTGTGTTTTCTTGCAGACAGCGAATGAATGATTAATGAAAAAGCTTCTTTACCTACACCGCTTTCTCCATTTATCAAAACACTTAAATCAGTATTGGCAACCTGTGCTGCAACACTTAATGCATAGTTTAAAGATGGCGATGTGCCAATAATTCCAAACCTGTTTTTTATTGATTGTAGATCCATATTACAATTCATTTAATTCAAGCCTTCTTTCAAAATCTTCTAATATTTTTTTAACTTCTTTTTCAAGTATTGGTAAATCTTTTTTTATAATTATCCATATCCTGTCATTTTCTATTTTATAATATTCATGATTAATAATGTTTCTTAAACCAATAATCTTAGAACTGTTAGAAATAGATAAATCAGGATTTATTTTTATAGCATTTTTTATTGCTTCAGCAATAACTTCCAAATTTCTTTCAGTAGCGTCAATGATAAGCTGACTTTGAATATAATCAGAATATGAATTTATAGTACTGTTATGTTGCTTTATTCTTTCAATTGCTATTAAAACATCCTCCAGCCAAACCGAAATGTCACGATATGCCATAAAGCAATTTCTTTTCTTTATTAATGAAATATTTGAGGTACTTATTTTTAATGTTTGTTTCCTGAAGTAAATCAATTTTTCTATTTATAGCTAACTCCAGATTCCTTTGTAAATGGTCATAATTTTCCACTTTGTAGAATATATCTTCATTTGTTATTGTTGGAAGAGATTCAAATGATACTAAAAAATCAATATCACTTTTATCTGTAAAATCACTTACCCTGGCAGCACTTCCAAATAAATACAAAGACCTTACATGATACTTTTTACACAAATCTGTTATTGTATTTAAATTGTTTTTTACGATAGCTATCATAAATCAGTCTTCTTTTATTTTTCCTAATAATGTTCCCGCTGTACATTTTGTAATTAAAACATCAGCATAGCTTCCTTTGCTTAAATCATTATTTGCTTTTGGGAATACAACAACCTTATTAATATCACTTCTGCCAGCCCAATGAGCATCGCTCTTTTTAGAATTGCCTTCTATTAAAACCCGGGCAATTTTTCCAACCTGTTTTTGCATACTTGTTAAAGATTGAATCCGGTGCAATGCAATAACTTCCTTCAATCTTGTTTTCTTTATTTCTTCAGGTACATCATCTTTATATTTTCTCTCAGCCAGTGTTCCCGGTCTTTCAGAATAATAATACATATAAGCAAGATCGTATTCACAATATTCCATTAAGGATAAAGTTTCTTTATGATCTTCTTCTGTTTCAGTACAAAATCCTGAGATCATATCTGTTGATAAACCACAGCCGGGGATGATTTCACGTATCCTGTTTATTTTAGAGATATACCATTCTCTTGTGTAAGTACGGTTCATCATTTGCAATATTCTTGTGCTTCCGCTTTGTACCGGCAGGTGAATATTGTTGCAAATATTATCATATTTTTTTATGGTAAATAAAACTTCATCAGTAATATCTTTAGGATGAGATGTAGAGAAACGTACACGAAGCAGCGGTGATATTTTTGCAACCCTTTCCATCAGGATTGCAAATGAAACCTTCTCATTATTATTCTCATCTATCCAGGAATAACTATCAACATTTTGTCCAAGTAACGTTACTTCTCTATAGCCATTTGCAAAAAGCTCTTTACATTCTTTAATAATTGAATCAGCATCACGGCTTCTTTCTCTTCCTCTTGTAAATGGAACTACACAAAACGAACACATATTATTACATCCCCGCATAATACTTACAAATGCTGTAACTCCATTGCTGTTTAAACGTATTGGCGATATGTCTGCATAAGTTTCTTCCCTGCTTAATAAAACATTCACTCCTTTTTGTCCGGTCTCCGCTTCTTCAATTAATGTCGGTAAACTTCTGTATGCATCCGGGCCAACAACAAGGTCAACTAATTTTTCTTCTTCAATAAATTTTGATTTTAATCTTTCTGCCATGCACCCTAATACGCCTACCAACAATCCCGGTTTTTCTTTTTTTAATCTTCTGAATTCTGTTAACCGTTTACGAACAGTTAGCTCTGCTTTTTCACGGATAGAGCAAGTATTTAAAAAGATAAGATCAGCCTGTTCAGAATTTTGAGTTACCCCAAAACCTTTATCTATTAAAATAGATGCTACCACTTCACTGTCAGCAAAATTCATTGCACAGCCATAACTTTCAATATAAAATTTTTTTTGAGAAGCATCATATGCAGATAATGGCGCAAATGCTTCACCCTGCCTTCTCTCATCATGAACTTTATCCTGTGTTAACTCAAACATTTAAAAATAAAATTGATGGCAAAGATAGGAAATTAAAAATTTGGTGACAGGATGGCAGAATTCCTTAACGAAATTTTCTATAAAAATTAATTCACAGCAAATGAAAATCTATTACCCAGCCAGCTTTCTTTTACAGGGATTATCCAGCGGCTTAATAATTCCTGTTTTGTTTCAACAGTATTATTAAAATATAAGGTATCAGCATTTATAAATTTATTTTCATCGGGATAATTTAATTGCTCCATCGGAAGCAATTGGATTCTTTCTTTTACAACAAACGCAAGCAGTTGCCTGTCGAATAAATTTATAGTATAATCTTTCTCAATATTTTTTATTAACCGTACTGAAGAATCAGTGCTGCAGCCACTAACACCTGTTGCGGTTTCATCAGCTATTAAAATAATAAATTGTCCGAAAAATAAATTTGCATACCCCTTAACTTTAGCTCCATGACTTTGCCAGCTTTTAATAAAGTCTTTCAGTAACTCTTCAATTTCTAAAGCTTCGCTTAAAGTGAATACCCTGTTGCTCTGGTATATCCAAACTCTGGAGTTATCATTAAAATCTTCGGGAATAATATCCTGGAAATGGAAGTTCATTTTTGAAAAGTATTTGAAATTGAAAGAACCTGGGTAATAGCAAATTGAATTTTTTCTAACTGGTTCAATGAGATAATTCCCACCTTTTTAATAAATCTATTTTCTGATACAGAACGAATCTGGAAGCAATCTGCAGCAGATGTTTTTGATAACTTATTTTGTTTATCAGGGATAATTTGAACCATCCAAACAGCTATTGCATATCTTTCTTTCCAGTCAGTTAGAGGAACAATAATTTTTAAGGGAAGTTTGCCTAAATAATTATCATTAATAATAATAACAGGGCGTATTTTTTTTATTTCTGCACCAATAGTGGGATCAAGGTTAATTAACCAAATTTCACTTTGCTTCATAGAATTTATCAAAATCAATGGAAGTAAATGCTGTCAATTCTTTATCATTTTTATAATCATTGTATAAAATTTCACTGGCATGTTCTATTGGATGCCTGACTGAATCTGCCTTTACACTTTTTAGCGTTTTCTCAATTACTGAAATTCTATCGGCAAGAGGCAATTTTTTTATTTCACGGATTATTTCTTTAGTTCCCATATTTAAAGTTACACATTTAATTTACACCATCGAAGCTGCGATCATCTCGGCAATATCAAGCACTACTACCTGGTCTTCTTTCTCATTCATCTTTACGCCATCACTTAACATGGTCATACAGAATGGACAATTAGATGCAATAACGGATGCGCCTGTTTCTATAGCTTCTTTTGTTCTTTCAGTATTTATTCTTACATCCCCTTTTTCTTCTTCTTTAAACATTTGAGCTCCGCCTGCGCCGCAACATAAACCATTGCTGCGGCAGCGTTTCATTTCTACCAATTCCACATCTAATGCTTCCAACACTTTTCTGGGGGCATCATAAATATTATTGGCTCTTCCTAAATAACAGCTATCGTGGTAAGTGATCTTCTTTCCTTTGAATGAACCGCCTTCGTTCATTTTTATTTTACTCTCATCAATTAATTGTTGTAAAAATGTTGCATGATGTATCACTTCATAATTGCCTCCTAATTCGGGATATTCATTCTTTAAAATATTAAAACAGTGCGGGCATGCAGTTACAATCTTTTTAATCCCATATCCATTTAAAACCTGTATGTTTTGGTATGCCATCATTTGGAACATGAATTCATTTCCGGCACGCCTTGCAGGGTCACCGGTACACATTTCTTCTTTACCAAGAATGGCATATTTAACCCCCACCTTATGTAAAATAGTTGCAAAGGCTTTTGTGATTTTTTGTGCTCTCTGATCAAAGCTTCCGGCACAGCCAACCCAAAACAAAACTTCAGGAGTTTCGTTTTTAGCCATCATTTCTGCCATTGTGGGTACCTGCATATTTACAATTTATTTGTATCCAAAGTTGATAATAAATGCAATAAAAATGATTGCGAGTAACAAATAACTTCCGCCAAGAATTAATCCTATCAATGAGTTTTTATCTTTTTTATTTCTTTTTAAACCTTTTATACCCAGGATAACAGCAGCAATTGCGCTAAACAAACTTATAAAACCTAAAACCGGAACTGATGTACCAATCAAACCTATAATTGCAACAATTCCAAATAAAAGAGAAAGTATCCCTACATTATTTACGTTCTTTATTTTATCATCCGGTAATTGTTTTTTTATTTTTGCTTTTAAAATAGAGAAGCCAATCTTTTGTTTAAAGGTCAATCTCTTTCCTGTAAGCTCCTGGTATCTTTTGGGAGTAAGATTTAGAAATTCCTGCAGGGCCATAGCATTTAAATCAGCAGGAAGTGTGTATGAACGGATCGCTCCTGAATTTCCGGGAGAAAATGAAAATGTTTGTAACCCAAAAAAGGGTATAACACAGATTAGCAACAATTTTTTCATTAAAAATGTTTTGGCTAAAATACAGGAAACAATTTTGTAATTAATAATAAGAGTTGGAATTTTTTCATAATGAAGGTTAAATAAAAGTTTAGTAAAACATATTTGAAAATAGACACTTCTTTTTTTGAAAACGATGCTTTGTTAATTTGTATAACTACAATGCGCAGGAATAGAGCCTCACAAATTTTTAAAACTTATTTTTGCAACCTGTAAAAAATACTAGTGAAGCTATTTTTTAAACGCATATTTGATTGGGAGCATTGGCCATTTAAAATTTTATATGCACCTATTTCTCCTGTTTGGTTATGGTATATAATTCGCTCGGGTTCTGTTTGGTTTTTTACTCCCAGCAATCCTAAACTAACTTTTGGTGGTATGGAAGGGGAGCCAAAACAGGAAATGCATGATCTGCTGCCACTGGAATTTTCGCCTGCAACATTTAATGTATTGCCCACCAGCGATTTTGAAATTGTAAAAAAAAAGCTGCCGGAATACAAAATTAATTTTCCGTTAATTGTAAAGCCGGAAGTAGGAGGGCAGGGAATATTATTCAGGAAAATTGATACAGAAGAACAATTAAAAAATTACCACAGTAAAGTTCCGGTAGAATATATTGTTCAGGAGATGATAACTTACCCAATGGAAGTTAGTGTGTTTTACTTTCGCCAGCCCGATCAGCTAAAGGGAACTGTCACTGGCTTTCTTCATAAAATTCCATTGCAGGTAATTGGCGATGGAAAACAAACACTTCAGCAATTAATTAAACAGCATCCCAAGGCCAATACCAGAGAAGCCGAATTGGAAGTTAAGCACGGCGCAAACTTTACTGCCATTTTAAAACCCGGTGAAAAATATATGTTAAGTTATGCGGCAAACCATAATCGGGGTGCTCAATTCATTAATTTACAAAATGAAATTGATGAGAGGCTGGTAAGAATCTTTGATAAGATAAGCATTAAACTGAATGATTTTTTTTATGGACGCTATGATATATTGTGTGCATCAATTGAAGACTTAAAACAGGAAAAGAATTTTTCAATCCTGGAGTATAATGGTTGCGGCGCCGAGCCAAATCATTTTTATGATACCGGCTATACATTAATGGGTGCTTACAAAGAAATATTAATGCATTGGAAAGTTCTTTATAAAATAAGCAGGTACAATTACAAACAGGGAATTAAATATTGGCCACTTTTGAAAGGATCAAAATTTTTAAGAGCAACCAAAAAACATTACAGGCGTATTAAAGAAGCAGATAAATTTATCTGACAACTAAAAGCAACTTTACTACATCTTTAAATAAAGATTATATGCAACGTTTATTATTATCATTCTCATTTTTGATATTTTCTTTTACAGCAATATCACAAAAATATAAACCTGCAGATGCAGGAAGCAAAGTTCATTTTAAAATTAAAAATTTTGGAATAGAGACTGGCGGCGATCTTTCAGGCCTGGCCGGAAATATAACTTTTATTTCCACCAATATTACAACCAGCACTTTTGATGTTTCAGTTAGTGTAAAAACTATTGATACTGATAATGAAATGAGAGATAAGGATTTAAAAACAAAAAAGTATTTTGATGCAGAAACATATCCTGTAATAACGATTAAATCTACAAAGGTAAACAGCACGAATAAATCTGCTGCAGGCTGGTATTATTTTACCGGAACGCTTACTATGCATGGTGTTACAAAGCCAATTGCATTTCCATTTTCTGCAACCCCTAAAGGAACTGATTATTTATTTGTAGGCGGGTTTACAATTAACCGTTTGGATTTTGGCGTTGGAGGTAACAGCGCCATACTCAGCAATACCGTAAAAATTTCGCTCTCAGTTTTAGCTAAGAAAAGCTAATTTAGTTTTTCAATTATGAAACTGGTACGTGTATTTTTTTGGGGAATGATGGTAAGTTTTTTGGGATCTCTGCCATTAGGCACGCTCAACGTACTTGCCATGAAGATAAGTGTGGAAGAAGGAATTAAGAATGCGATTTGGTTTTCCATCGGCTCTTTATTAACGGAGATGATATATGTACGCATTTCTCTTGTTGGTATCAACTGGATACGCAAACAAAAAAAATTATTTCAATGGCTGGAGTGGTTAACATTGTTTATTGTAGTTGCTTTAGCTGTTGGCAGTTTTATGACAGCAATGAAGCATCATACTACCGGACAGCCCGTTGAAAATAATTTGCCGGACATGCATCGTTTTTTATTAGGCATTTCTTTAAGCGCCATCAGCCCAATGCAAATACCATTCTGGTTTGGATGGAGTACCGTACTATTTACCAAGAAAATTTTACAACCGAATAATTCAAATTATAACCTTTACATAATTGGTATCGGGCTGGGTACATTGATGGGTAATTGCGTTTTTATTTTTGGCGGCAAATTGATGTATGAAAAAATGAATGCGAACCAAAATATTTTAAATTATGTTTTAGGAGGAATATTTGCACTCACAGCCATTATCCAGTTGATAAAAATAGTAACGCATAAAGATGCTGCAGAAAAATTGGATAAACTCGGCGAAGCACCTGTGCCTAATCAACAATAAAAAGCTTACAACCTTTTTTAGAAGAAGAACGGTGGGCCATGCTGTCATCACCAACATGATAGGTCATCCCCTTTTTCATTTTCATTATTCTACCATCTATTAATTCAGTTTTCATTTTGCCATTGATGCAATAAATAACATGCCCTTTATTGCACCAATGGTCAGCAACATAACCTGCAGAATATTCAACCATTCTTATTCTTATATCACCCATCATAATTGTTTGCCAAATGGCAAAGCCATTTTCACCGGAATGCTTAACCTTGTCAATATTAACCCAGTTAATAGTTTCAAAAGGATGTTGTGCTATTTTCATGAATGAAATAGTAGTATGCTGATTAAAAAATTTAATAACGAAAAGTAAATAAAAAAATCAGTAAGTGAATTAAGCAATTAAGCCAACGATTATTATATTGCTCCTTTGATGCTTAGACTGCTCTACTTTTACCTTTAGGAAATTGATTAAAAACACACTCATGCAAAAATGTAAACTGCTTATTATTTTTTTGATGCTTCACTTCATTGCTTTTGCGCAACAATTTGATAGTGCAATTTTTTCCAAACTTCATTTTCGTTTTATCGGCCCTGATGGTAACCGTGTAATTGCTGTTGTGGGAGAGCCGGGCAATCCTATGATATCCTATGTAGGAGCGGCTTCCGGCGGCATCTTTAAAACAGAAGATGAAGGTGTAAGCTGGAGACCTGTGTTTGATAAAATGGATAATTCCAGCATAGGTGCATTAGCAATTGCTCCATCAAAGCACAGTCATATTTGGGCAGGAACGGGAGAGACTTTTTTGATCCGCCCGGCACATGCCATCGGTAATGGTGTTTATAAATCTGTTGATACAGGAAAGACATGGGTGAATATGGGTTTGCAAAAAACTTTTAGGATCAGCAGGATAATTGTTGATCCCAATGATACCAATACCGTGTATGTGGCTGCTCTTGGAAATACACATATGCCGCAGCAGGAACGTGGCGTATACAAAACAACAGATGGAGGTAAAACATGGGAGAGGAGTTTATTTGTTGATGAAAATACAGGCTGTTCCGATCTTGCGATTGATCCCCAACATCCCAATATTTTATTTGCTGCCATGTGGCAGGTTGATATTAAAACATGGAATTTAAAAAGCGGCGGACCTGGTAGCGGAATTTATAAAACAACTGATGGTGGTAAAACATGGAAGCCTTTGCGTAATGGATTACCGGGAGGCATTAATCATCCTTTAGGAAAAACGTCTGTTGATGTTGCCTACAGCAATCCCAAAATAGTGTATGCCCTTGTTGAAGATAAAGCACCGGGATTATACCGGTCAGAAGATGGTGGCGAAAGCTGGAAACTCATGAATGAAAGTATCTCAATGGCGCAGAGAGCGCCTTATTATACAAGGGTTCGTGTTTCTACACAGGATGAAAATAAAGTGTACACAATTTCAGTTACCATTATGCAATCCAATGATGGTGGAAAAACATTTAATGGTAATGGTGATTACAGAGCCGGTGGTGATAATCACGATATGTGGTTTGACCCCACCAATGCAAAAAGAATTATGGTGGGGCATGACGGATGTGTAAACATGACGAACAATGGCGGCAAAACATGGAGTAATATAAATCTTCCTATTGCGCAAATGTATCATGTGGCAGTTGATGATCAAATCCCTTATAATGTGTATGGCAACAGGCAGGATGGATATTCTTACATGGGCCCATCTAACAGTTTGCAGGGAAGTATTCCATTGGGTCTGTGGCGCTCTGTAGGCGGTTGTGAGAGCGGCTTTGCACAACCTGATCCTTTTGATAATAATATTGTATGGTCAGGATGTTATGATGGCGGCCTGGATATTTTTGATAAAAAAACAGGACATGCACGGGACGTAAGAGTATATCCTGAGGCTGCTTATGGATGGACACCTGCAGATCTGAAATTCCGGTGGCACTGGAATTTCCCTATGATGATCTCCAAACACAATCACAACAAAGTTTTGGTGGGCAGCCAGTTTGTACATCAAACAACCGATGGCGGACAAAGCTGGCAACTGATAAGCCCTGATCTTACCACCAATGATAAATCACACCAGCAAAACTCCGGTGGAATTGCAATAGATAATCTTATGACGTTTGATGGTTGCACTTTGTATACAATTGCAGAATCACCGGTAAAGCAACGTGTGATTTGGACAGGAAGTAATGATGGACAGGTGCAGCTTACAAAGGACGGGGGTAAAACATGGAACAATGTTACTGTAAACATTAAAGGGCTTCCTAAGTGGGGTACCATCTCCTGCATTGAGCCTTCTGATTATGATGAAGGCACTGTTTATATTTCTGTTGACCTGCACCAGCAGGGAGATTTTGATCCATACATTTATAAGTCTTCTGATTTTGGAAATACATGGACGTTCATCAGCAACACAATTCCAAAAACCAATATGGCTTTTGTTCACCAGGTAAAAGAAGATCCTGTAAAAAAAGGATTGCTGTGGGCAGGAACTGACAATGCTTTGTATTTTTCTGTAGATGATGGCAATAACTGGAACCAGATAAAAAATGATCTTCCGCCATCACCCATTTATGGAATTGCGATACAAAAAAACTTCAATGATCTTGTATTGGCCACATTCGGCAGAGGGTTTTATATTCTTGATGACATTACTTTGTTTAGAGAATTTTCTACGCAGGTTCAACAATCTGCTGCTTATCTTTTTAATGTTAAGAAGGCATATCGCTTTCAGAATAAAGGAGGCATACATACCGAAAGAAGTTTTGTTACAGGAGAAAATCCTAAATATGGTGCCAGCATAAATTATTATATAAAAGATAAAATAAAAGACAGTGCATTCATAATTGTCCGGGACAGCAAAGGCGACGAAATAAAAAAGTTTACCGGTACTAATACACCCGGCATCAATCGGGTTTATTGGGCACTGAATTATAATAAATTGGATGTTCCTTCACTTCGTACAAGGCCAAGAGGTAAAGATTGGGTTAAGCTGGATGCAGTAGGAAAACGTGACATGTATATTTGGGATCTTGATATGGGGCCGGCCTTAGAGCCCCCATTAGTGCCGCCCGGCACGTACTCTGTTGAATTAAAAATTGGTGATAAAACTTTTAAACAACAGGTAGATGTATTAAAAGATCCTAATACAACAGGTACTATTGACGATATAAAAAAGCAAAATATTTTTGCGCTGAAATTGTACAAATCGGTTAAAGAATGTTTTATAATGATAGATGAAATGGAAAGGTTGCGGGCTAAATTATTATTCATTATTGATTCATCTAACAGCAGTAAAACAAAAAAATTGCAAGCTGTAAAATTAGAAAATGATCTATGGACATTGGAAGGAAAAGTGCATGATATTTTTCAAACAGGAGCAAGAGAAGATATTTTCCGCAGCCCTGCTCAATTGCTTGAACGCTTTCTTGCTATTGCAAAAGAAAGTTCAATGAGCAGCGCAGATTTTAAACCAACAAGCAAGGATGTAGAAGTATATGAAAAATTAAATAGTGATCTGCAAAAAGTTGAAAGCGATTACAGGTTGGTAAAGAAAAGTTTTATACCAATTGTGCCGGATATTAAAATTAAGAGTAAAGTTGATAGGCAGCAGATGAAGCGATAAACGAAATGATCATTTTATTTGTGTTGTCTAAATAACCATTCCAGCATAAGCTTATCACTGTAAGCAGCCAACCATGAAAAATGTCCAACCTCCGGATACATAGTTAATGCCGGATGTGCACCGGCTTTTGTTAATGCATCTACCATATCAATCGAGAAAAGTGGATTTACCGCCGGGTCTTCAGCTCCATGAAAAATCCAGATGGGAATATGTGCTATTGAGGCTGCCTTTGATATATCCCCGCCACCACAAACGGGAACAGCGGCTGCAAATAAATGTGGATACCGCTCAATAGCATCAAATGTTCCAAAGCCTCCCATAGAAAGCCCTGTGATATATATTCGATTGCTGTCAATTGGTAATTTTTTTATAAGCTGGTGAATAAGTGTAATTAAAAGCTCCATAGGTTTGGAAGGTGAAGGAAGAAGAGACATTTCGATACTGTTTTTTTTGTTGGAGAAATTAGCCCAACTCATATTTTGAGGGCATTGTGGCGCAATCACAAAAGCGGGATGCATTATCATAATTTGGTCGTCTGCAAAATTCATTACGCCCCATTTTAATTGCGCATCATTATCATTACCACGTTCACCGGAACCATGTAAAAAAACTACGAGTGGATATTTACGGAGCGTATCAGCATCAGGAAAAAGTTGCCGATAGTTTAGTGTATCTCCCTTATTAATAAACTTCTCAAAACTGAACCGGGATGGTTGAGCAATTGTGAAACTTATACCTGTACTAAAAAAAACAAGTAAGTATAAAACGGTTGTTTGATTATTAAAAATTTCATTATTAAAAATTTTAAAATAGAGAAATAAAAAATGCCGGTAATCAAAACTCATCTCTTTGATGTTGCCGCATCAAAGTTGGGAAAGACTGAACAGGAAAAATAATCATATGCTAATGATGATGGTGTGGAGCGTTTTGATAATGTTCTCTCAAAAGATCGAGCCCGTAATCGCCATTAAAATCACGCCATACGGTATGAATGTGATTGGCATTGTTTTGTGTGTTGTCAAACTCAATTAAAAAAGTTTTTCCCTGTACACGGTAATAATGTGGTGTACCGGTTACAGTACCTCCTGCCCATCCAAACCTAAGTGAATTCATATCTTCTGTTGTAATTTTTTTCATCCTGGTTTTTGCAATGGCAGGTGGCATTGATGAAAGATAGGCGACTATCAATTTGTTTAATACATTCTTTTGTTCAGCCGTCATATCAACGGCAAAAATACCAACCGGCTTCAGTGGCGCTACCTCTGCAGACATAGTTGTTACAATATCAGTAAACGCTTCTAATTGAAAAATGGCTTTTTGTTTTTGTGCCGGTGTAAGCATATTCACCAATTCAAATCCAAGATCTTCTTCTTCTCTTATTGCCCTGAACCCTTTCCTGGAGCCTTCTTTAACCATCGCCGGGTTAGCGCCAAAGAAGAATGGGGCAAATGCAATTTTATCTTTTACCACTGTAAAGTTTAATGCTATGTGGTGTCCGCTGAATTTCCATCCCCATACACTATCTTTTGTAGGTGTTCCATAAATTGCTACGAGGTAATTTTCAGGGATACGGTGTTCATTATTTGATTCCAGTTCACGCAACACATATTCAAGACTCATGATGCTTTTTGTTTTATTATAACCTTCTTTGCTAAGAAAAGCCTGAAGTAAATAATTCAGCTTGTCTTTTTGTGTGGAGTCTAAATCTTTTATTGCAATGCCCCTGCGGGGAATCATGGAAGAAGGAACATAATGCCATTCATAGCGATTCATTTCAGTAAAGGCAAATAATACCTTTTTCTTTTGTTCATCATGTAAGGAGTTAATAAAACTATTTGCTTTTGCAGCATTGGAGTTCTCATTAATATTTTGAGCTATCAAAGAAGATGGTAATAACAAAAGAATTAGAAGCAGCTTCATAAAAAATGTTTTTGATAATAAAGCTAAGGTCAGTTTTATTTCGGGTTACTATAAATATTTTTAAAATTATTGTATTCCAACGAGGTTTTCATTCAAGCTTTTGTAGAGTTAGCATGAGACCTTGCTGCTACAGG
Organism: Chitinophagales bacterium; assembly: GCA_025353485.1. Lineage (GTDB taxonomy): Bacteria > Bacteroidota > Bacteroidia > Chitinophagales > Chitinophagaceae > Ginsengibacter. Next base: position 20,993 of record JANXQO010000115.1, on the reverse strand, counting down.
ATAATTCATTCATCAGGGTCTCATGCTTGCCACATGGTCTGCTATGAAGACCCAGATGGGACAGGTATAAATGGAAAATTAAAATCTATAACCTAATCTTATATTGACTGGTAAAAAAATACAAATCCATTTGTTTCCAAATTTGCGTTCCTTATGAAATCAAACGGTTCTGGCGGTCTTTTATATTCAAATATTCTGTCATGGTGTTTAACACTTCGATATTTCACTCCTCCACCGATATTCAGATCCCATACAAATCGTTTCCGGTAAAATTGTAAACCATATCTAAAGGACAATGAAAGACTTTTTCTAACAACTGTAAAGGGATCAATAATAGTTACATTATTTATCGTATCCCTGCCTGATGTTGTTTCTTCATAATTTATATTATTGTAATTGAAATCCAGTGAAAAATACTTTCTGGAATTTGGATGCATCTTAGCAAAATATTTCTCTTCAAACCCAATTGAATATCCTTTTAAATGATTGTGAGGTTTACCGATAACATTTGTAGCATAACCCACTGACACCTCTGAAGAAAGATATAGCTTATGAAATCGCTCATAACTAATTTCTACCCCTGGATTAATAATATTAATAAGTTGTAGGACTGAAACCTTTATTTGATTCTTATAAATAGTATCATTGATTTGGGAGGAAATTGTTAGAGGTAAAGCAAGAATAAAAAATATAAGAAGGTGTCGAATCATAAGAAGTTCGTATGGTGACTCAATTGAAAATTTAAGTCGCTTTACTTTGGCAAAGTACGGCAATCCTATGATAGCAGAATTAAATAAAAAATTTCTACGTGACGGCATTTTATATTATCTCAGTTAAAACTAAATAATAATAATTTAATCTGTTGATCAAATCTTATGCAAAGATTAGCATTACTTTTATTATTTTAAAATACTAAGGATAGAAATGGGGGGGCTGTTACTTTTACACTTTAATAATAGAGTTTTCCGAATGTAGCCACGATTAAATATTACATAAAAAATCGTTTCGTGAATCATCCACAGTATTGCGGCATAACGGACGATAAACGAAACGGATTTTGAAATTCAGTTCAAGCAATTTTATCCTTTGGAAGCCATTGCCTCACCATAGGAGTCATAATATTCTCTGTGCTCACATAATTTTCCATCTCTGAAATAAAATGCCATGGCCCAGTCTCCGGAATAAGGGTTACCTGTTTTCTTCGATTTTGCATCCCAGTGCCCAAGGGCAACCACCTTATCGCCTTCTCCGATAAGTTCGTTAACCTCAAATTTGGGGAAATCCTTGTTTGCATAAATAAGCCTGAAAAATTCTTCTACTCCTTTTTTTCCGTTGTAGACCTGTGCATAAGGCAGTATCTCTGTGGGTCCGGGACAGGTCCATTTAATATCATCGGTAACAAGGTCGAGAATAGCGGGAACATTACCCTAGCCAAAATAGTCATAGACTGCCTGGGCTATCTCTTTGTTTGTCATTACTGTTGTTTCCATTTTTATTCGTTTAATTGTTAGAAATAAATTACAGTATAAAAATTGTGCATGACACACAACTCGGTGCTTTCCAAGTTTAAATTTACAAACATTCGCAAAGCTATCTACCCTTGTTTGGATTTGCGAACTTTTAATATAAAAGCATTTAATCAAATCCTAACTCTCCGCTTTCATCTCTTCCGCCCATTTATCTCTTTCATCAGGGCTAAATTTCCAGGGAGCAAAATTATTTTCAATGTTGCTGAACATGGCATTCCACTCTGCAGGGGCATTGCTTTCTTCCATCACCAATGATCGGCGCAGTTCTAAAATAATATCGAGAGGGCTTATGCTTACCGGGCATTCTTCCACGCAGGCATTGCAGGTGGTGCAGGCCCGCAATTCTTCGGTAGTAATGTAATCGTGCAACAATGTTTTATTATCAGCAGTAAAAATTTTATTGGCATTAATATTTCTTCCTACTTCTTCCATGCGGTCACGTGTGTCCATCATTATTTTGCGGGGATTTAAAAGTTTGCCCGTTTTATTAGCAGGGCAGGCAACAGTGCATCTTCCGCATTCTGTGCAACTGTAAGCATCCAATAAATTTTTCCAGCTAAGATCAAAAATATCTTTAGCTCCAAATTTAGGCGTTGTTTCCGAAGCCACTGTGGGAGCCAGTTCCGGCTTAAACATATAAGTAACTTCGTTCTGCACATTTTGCATGTTCTCCATCTTGCCTTTTGGCTGTAGTTGTCCATAATATGCATTTGGAAAAGCTAATAAAATATGAAGATGCTTGCTGTAAGGAAGATAATTTAAGAATGCAAAAATACCTGTGATGTGCAGCCACCAGCATGTTCGTTCAATACTTATCAATGTTGATGAAGAAAGATGCTGTAATGAAGATGCAAACAATCCCGACAAAACAAAATTGCCATGATCAATATAATGTTCACTTCCCTGTAATTGCAAAGCCCTGTCCGCCGAATTCATTGTAAGAAATAATGTCATCAAAATTATTTCTGTAAGAAGAATATAATTTGCATCACTTCGTGGCCAGCCATCAAGTTCATGCTTCATAAAGCGATTAAGCTTTAAGATATTTCTTCTTATTAAAAATGCAATGCAAACTGTAACCACGCCAATGGCTAAAATTTCAAAAAAATTAATTAAGAAAGAATACAAGCCTCCCAATGTTCCCGCAAACATGCGGTGAGTGCCGAAAACACCGTCCAGTACAATTTCCAGCACTTCGATATTGATGATAATAAATCCTGCATAAATAATAAAATGCATAAATGCTACCAGGGGATAGCGGAACATTTTCTTTTGACCCAAAGCAAGCAGCAAAAGATTTTTCCAACGTTCTGCAGGTCGGTCATTTAAGTTTTCATCAACCCCTAATAAAATATTTCTGCGTATCTCTTTTGCTTTTTTTGCGAACAGCCAAACGGATATAGCAACGAGAAGGATAAAAAATATTTGCTGAAGAATTTGCATATCACGAATATAAACACGAATTATGAAACATGAATTACAAGCCCATCCCAACGCACCTTCTTTAAAATTTAAAGACCACACTAAAGCTCTTCCCGAAGGGAAGGGATCGAAGTATTTTCAAATTTAGTAGTGCAGCAAAAATTAAAGATTATTCAATATAAGTTTCCCCTTCGGGGACAGGGGGTTTAATGGTGGCGCTTGCTTTTATCTTCTTCCTCCGGAATCTTAAATGAAAATGGGCCATTACCTACAATTAAAAAATAAATAAGCAAAAGCAAAACTAAAATAGAAAGAAATAATTCTGAATAAGGTCTCAGCATATCATGATTGCTGGTTACAAATATAATGGCTCCAAGCAAAACAGGTATTTGGATAAGACATGCAAGGCGGGTAAACAAACCTAATATAAGCAGGATGCCACCAACAGTATGTGCAAACGCAGCATATTGTGCAGCCATTAAAAATGCAAAAGAACCAAACGGCGCCCTGTTTTTCATGGTTGCTGTGATGTCGCTCATGTTTAGAAATACATCAATGCCTTTATAAAAAAGAAATAAGCCCAGGGCTATTCGTATTATATCAAGCCATTTAGGGTGGTGCCTGTCACCCCAAAGTTCAATGCGGTGTAGGATGTTCATATTATTTAGTTTTAGTATGAAAAGAGCGGATACAAATCTACTTATTTTATATAATGCGATGTATAAAAAAAATACCCGGTAGTTACCGGGCATTAATGGTTAGAGATTTTGTAATTAATTTATATTGTTGCAGATTTCTTTTTCTTTGATGTATCAACCTGCAGATCATGTCCTGCAATAACACTTCCAAAGGAAGACCTGACACTCACTTTACTTGCTCCGCTACCTGAACTACCCGAATATCTTGAAGTTGAATAATCTCTTCTTTTACTTTCATCACTTCCGCCATCAATTTTAAAATCACTTTTATTTTTAAATGAGCCAAAGCTGGTGGAGATATTATAAGACGCCGAAAGGTTTTTGCTAAGGTCTAAATAAAGTGTAGAATATGAGTTATCAATATCAAGGCTTTTTACATCATTATCTACCATAATTTTTATGGCGCCACAAAATTGAAATTTTGCATCTACATCTCCAACAAGTTTATTAATATTTCCTTTTGAATATTGAATATCTATTTTACCATTATTTACCTGGCCAATATCAGCATGACCAAAGCCAACGCTTATTTTTTTGTTATTGGTTATTTTGCCTGTTGTTAATGATCCAAACTGGCTTTCAATAGTAGCTTCACCACGATAGTCAGGAATGATCATTGCTCCAAACTGGTTCTTTACGTATAATGGATTTGATGATGGAAGATATACAGTGTAGTTGATCTTCATTGATTCATTATGCTGATAATTTTTATCATCCTTATTATTCCAATCTTTATCCTGGTTAGCCATTTTTGTTTTAAAGCTTACACCACTGCTGTTTTTTTCATCCTGTATGGATATGCGGTCAACTATTTTTTGTGCACGTGTTTCATCATCAGAGGAACCGGAAATGGATACATCAACTTTAACTTCATTTTTATCCCAGGTGATAAGTTTCATTTCGCCAAACTGGTTCTCAAGCGAAATTTTATCATTGGAAGAAACATTGTAAGATTTGGTGTAGGATTTTTGCTTTTTAAATTTTGGTTCCTGTTTGGTATCCTGGCTATAGGCAGGGGATAAACCAAGTACGATGAATACAATGAGAATATTAAATATTTTTTTCATTATCTGTTTTTTTATTTTTTGATTGTTTAATTATCTGTAATTGCCGGTTTAAAAGATCAAGCTTTAATTGTAAGTTTTGAATAATAGCATCAAGCAATATTTCTTTGTTTGGATTAGCGGATAATTTGGATTTTAAATAAGTATAGGAACTATCCAGTTGGTTATTATCTTTTAAGAATTGGTTGTAAAGAACCGGCTGCTTTTTTTGATTTTGCTTTAATTCATTTTGTTTTAGAGCAATCAACTGTGCAAACTGATCCATTTGAAATTTATAGGAGGGATCATCCTCAGTTAATTCTTTGGAATTCCCGTCAACAGGCTGTTGTATAACAGTATTATCACTTTTGTTTGTACTGTTATTATAATAGATAACCCCTGAAACAAATATGGTTATAGATGCAGCAGCAGCCAACCACCAGCGACTGATATTTTGTTTATCTTTTTTTTGTTTGAGTTTAGATTCAATTTTCTCCCAGCCATTTTTCATCTCTTCTGAATCGAACTCTTCACGATTATTATTTATAAAGCTTTCTAAATTGTTCATAATAATTTCTTTTTTATAATAAATAATAATAATTGTTTTTTAGCCCGGTGATATTGTGTTCGTACTGTAGATGGTGTTATGCTTAACATTTCTGCTATCTCATCATAATCATAACCCTCAAATGCATTAAGTGTAAACACGGTGCGGTAACCATCGGGCAGCCGGCTCACTGCGTTTTTTATTTCGGCAACCTTAAATTTAATTTCTGTTTCATCAAATCCCTCATCATTTTCCAGCTCACTAATAATTGTTTGGTTTATTTCTATCAGTCTTAATTTTTTATCACGCAGGTGATTGATGGATTTATTGATAACAATTCTTTTAAGCCAGGCACCAAATGTGGACTGATAATTAAACCTTTCTATATTTTTAAACGCATCAATAAATGATTCCTGTATTAAATCTTCAGCATCGGCAGCATTATTTACAATACGCAGGCTGGTATTATACATAGCCTTTGAGTACCGATGGTAAAGCTCTGTAAAGCTTAAAGAGTGCCCCTGTTTACAGCTTTCTACCAGGTTGTCATAAAAAATGCTTGCAGTAAGTTCCAAAGTAAATGTTTAGATCTTTATTATAAATACACAACATTTATTATTCTGTTGCACGTAAATGTAAAAAAGTCAAAAATATTTTTTTGCTGTTAACTGGATGTGTGGTAAAGGCTTAAAAATGTATGATTAAAAATATATCCAATGTCCTTTAAAACTTCCGTTAGAAAACTCAAGGCTGGGAGTGGGGAATTTAAAAGAGTTTAAAACCCCGAGTATAATTTTTACCGCTTTCTTTTTTGTTTTTATTTTAGTAAGATCTACATCCGGCGCAAGGAACCATTGACGGTAGCGTTTGATATCGCTCCTGTCAAAAATTATATTCCCGTTCTTATCTTTTGCAATATTGCTTCTTGCGCCAAACATCCCTTCGGCGCCGTAGCCAAATGCAATAGCAAACCATCCGGGCAATTTAGTTTTAGGGAAAAATGATTTTATGTTTATACTCACCCAGTCAGTAGATGCATTATAGTCTTTTAAAAATCGTTCAGTTTCAAATTTGCCAAAAATAACATTGGCTCTTGCATTCAGGTCAGCAGCCCCGTAATCTTTTTTATGAAAAGAGAATTTCATTTTAATTCTTTGATCATCCCATGCAAATTCCTGTGCAGTAAATAAACCTGAACCTAAAATATTTGCAGAGAAATCTCCCCAGCTAAAACCATATTCAGAAGAGAAGCCGTCTAATATTTCAATGATGGATTGGTAAGCCACTCCGCTTAATCCTCCTGCCCATATTCTTTGTTTTCGCGGCAACCCACTCCATCGCCACATTTCATAACTTGCAAAACTTTCAATATAAGCTCCGTAAATATGCCCGGCCTTATCCACCTGCAGCCATTCAGCATTATCATTAAAAAAGTGAAATTTACTTCGTGGATATTGTGAATACCAAGCTGAATTAAATCCGATCATAACACTCCCATAGCCAATAATATTTGCAGCAGTAACCAGGTGAACTCGGTTTTTGTTGTATGGATAAAGAGTATGTCCTGCAGTAGTTATTTGCTGATAATGCGAGGTATCAGTTTTTACATTGAGGCTATCCTGGGAATAAATTAGATTAGAAAAGGTTAAGCAAATAATGGTAATAATCGATCTCACAGGGTAATAGCTCATCTTATAAAAATACGGCAGTAATTGGATTTGGGTTTTAAATAATCAAAATTCAATAACTTTCCCTCCTTAAAATAAATAAACATGGACAGCAGAACGCAAAATAGAATTGATGCATGGCTTTCGCCGGCTTACGATGGAGAAACAAGAAGTGAAATAAAAAAACTGGAGCAGGAAAATCCCGCAGACCTTGAAGATGCTTTTTATAAAGATCTTGAATTTGGTACAGGAGGGTTGCGTGGCATTATGGGTGTAGGAACAAACAGGATGAACAGGTATACCGTTGGTAAGGCCACACAGGGTTATGCCAATTATTTAAAACAATCTTTTAAAGAAGTAAAAGTTGCAATTGCTCATGACAGCAGGAATAACAGCCGGGTGTTTGCAGAAATAGTAGCCAATATTTTTGCAGCGAATGATGTTAAAGTGTATTTGTTTGAATCGCTGAGGCCTACGCCTGAGCTGAGTTTTGCCATCCGCTACTTTGGATGCCAGGGTGGAGTTGTGTGCACTGCCTCTCACAATCCAAAAGAATATAATGGTTATAAAGCGTACTGGGATGATGGCGCACAATTAGTTCCGCCACATGATAAAAATGTAATTATAGAAGTCGAAAAAATAAAGAGCCTTGATGATGTAAAATGGAAAGGGGGAGAACAAAATATCACCATTATAGGAAAAGAGATTGATGAAAAATATATTGAGATGGTGAAAAGTTTAAGTGTTTATCCTGATGTATGCCTTGCGCAGCATGATCTTAAAATTGTTTATACTCCCATACATGGTACAGGAATAATGGTGGTGCCACAGGTTTTAAAAAGATATGGATTTGATAATGTTCATATTGTTGAAGAGCAGGCAACACCTGATGGAAATTTTCCTACCGTAAAGTATCCCAATCCTGAAGAAAAAGAAACCATGAGCATTGGTCTGCAGAAAGCAAAAGAACTGGATGCAGATATTTTATTAGGAACAGACCCTGATGGTGATAGAGTAGGCATCGGTGTAAAAAATCACAACAATGAATGGATACTTATGAATGGCAACCAAACTGCTTTGCTTGCTTTTAATTATATAATAGAGGCAAGAAAAACAAAAGGTATTGCACTGCCAAACGACATGGTGATAAAAACAATTGTTACCACAGATATGATTGATAAGATCGCCAAAGAAAATAATGTAACCTGCTATAATGTTCTTACCGGGTTTAAATGGATAGCAGAATTAATTAAAGAAAAAGAAGGCAAAGAAAATTATGTCATAGGTGGTGAAGAAAGTTTTGGTTTGATGATAGGAGATAAAATAAGAGATAAAGATGCTGAGAGTGCAGTAGCAATTATTTGTGAAATGACAGCCTACGAAAAAAATAAAGGAAGAAAACTTTTTGATAAATTAATTGAGCTATATGTGCAGTATGGTTTGTATAAAGAAGATCTTATTTCAATAACAAAAAAGGGAATGAACGGTGCCAAAGAAATTGCAAACATGATGCAGGCTTACAGAGCCAATCCACCTCAAAAAATTAATGATTCCGAAGTTATTCAATTACTTGATTATCAAAATCAAACCAACACTAATTTACAAAGCGGTGAAAGTAGTAAGATTGAACTTCCAAAGAGCAATGTTCTTCAATTTATTTTAGCAGATGGCACAAAAATATCAGCGAGACCAAGCGGAACAGAACCTAAAATAAAATTCTATTTCAGCGTGAATACAAAGCTTGATAATGCTGCCAATTTTGATGCAAAAGAAAAAGTGTTGGATGATAAGATTGCAGCAATTATAAATGATATGGGATTGAAAGCTTGAAATTTCCATTACTAATAATCAAACCAAAACGAAAACTTTATGAGAACAATTACCACATTGTTTGGTTGCCTGATGGTACTAACTGCATCATCTCAAAAAATAAAAAATCAAAATATTGATAAACGCTTTGCAGGGCTTGACACTGCTTTTGTACGTGTGCTTAAAGACTGGCATGCTGCAGGGTTTGCAGTTGCAGTTGTTGAAAAAAATAAAGTAATCTATGAAAAAGGATTTGGTTATCGTGATGTTGAAAAAAAATTACCGGCAACGCCGAATACATTGTTTGCAATTGGATCATGCACCAAAGCATTTACAGCATCGCTGATCGGTTTATTAGTTAAAGAAGGCAAAGTGGATATTGATAAGCCGGTTGAGCTTTATATGCCGGGCTTAAAATTCTTTAATGATCCTATGAACAATACCATTACACTTCGTGATATGATGAGCCATAGAACCGGCTTACCCCGTCATGATTTTTCATGGTATTTCTTTTCTTCATCTTCAAGAGATAGTATTCTTCAACGCATCCAATACCAGGAACCTACAGCACCCGTAAGAGACAAATGGCAGTACAATAATTTTATGTTTACGGCTCAAGGCGCTTTAGTGGAAAAGCTTACCGGTAAAAGCTGGGAAGATAATGTAAGAGAAAAATTCTTTAAACCACTTGGTATGAGTAACTCAAATTTTACCATTAAAGATTGGGAAGCATACAACGAATCTGCAATTGGTTATGGAGTAAAAAAAGACAGCATTATAAAAAAATTGGAATATTATAATATTGCTGCCATGAGCCCCGCAGGCGCCATTAACAGCAGTGTTCATGAAATGGCAAACTGGGTAATAACATGGATCAATGGTGGAAAATATAATGGTAAAGAAATTATTCCGGCTTCATATCTTGTAGAGGCTATCAGTTCGCAGGCAATAGTATCTCCCGGATTACCAACAACCGAAAGGCCGGATCTGTTTTTTGCAACCTATGGATTTGGATGGAGCCTATCTTCTTATAAAGGACATTATCGTGTAGAGCATGGCGGTAATATTAATGGCTTCTCTGCAAGCACTTCATTTTTTCCTACAGACAGTATCGGTATTATTGTTCTTACAAATCAGGACGGATCAACCGTTCCCGGTATTGTGAGAAATTTAATTGCAGACAGAATGCTCGCTCTTAAATATTATGACTGGAACAGTGATCTTAAAAAAGCTAATGACAAAGCAAAAGCAACCGCTGCAGAAGCGAAAAAAACTGCTACATCAAACCGTAAATTAAATACAAAACCATCGCATCCTTTAAAAGATTTTGAAGGCATTTATAATAATCCCGGCTATGGCAACTTTGATGTGTATGTAAATAAAGATTCATTGTTTGCAAAAGGTGGCGATAATGTTTTGTGGCTTCGTCATTATCATTATGATGTGTTTGATATTTTTGATAAAGAGGCAAAGGAAGGTATTGATACTTCTGCTGCAGGCCTTGTTAAGATACAGTTTCAAATGAATGCAGCCGGTGATATTGAAAGCCTTACGGTACCCTTTGAAGCAGGATTAAAACCAATTGTATTCACTAAGCAGTTAAAGGTAAAAGCTGTTACAAAAGAAGATCTTCAAAAGTACAAAGGTGATTATGAGTTGAGCGGCGCTACAGTTAAAATATACATTAAGAATGACAAAACATTATATGCTCTGGTGCCCGGCCAGCCAGAGTATGAGCTTGTGCCAACAGATAAAGATAAGTTTGGATTAAAAATAATATCAGGCTATTATGTTCAATTTTCTGTTGATGAAAAAAACAAAGTAACTGATCTCACATTCATTCAGCCAAATGGTAATTTTAAAGCAGTGAAAAAATAAGTATGAAATTTTTTAAATCATTTTATGAAAAAAATTATTTTCCTCTTGCTTATACCTGTCATGGTATCAGCACAAAAAAATTATTCTGATCAGCTTGACAAATATGCCCTGGCGCAAATGAATGTAAAAGGCTTTAGCGGGGCAGTTTTGGTGATGCAGAAAAATAAAGTGCTTCTTAAAAAAGCATACGGCCTTGCCGACAGAGAATGGAATATTGCCAACACTACTGATACCAAATTCCGGATAGGTTCTATCACCAAACAATTTACTGCTGCATGTATTCTTCAATTGATAGAGCAAGGCAAATTAAATTTGGATGATAAGCTTAGTAAATTCATACCTGGTTTCCCTAAAGGTGATAGTGTTACCCTTCACATGTTGCTGAATCATACATCGGGTATTGCAAGCTATACTGACCAGACTGACTTTATTAAAGTTGCAACGCAAACATTTAGTAACGATTCTATGATATCATTTTTCAAAAGCAGGCCTTACAATTTTTCTCCCGGATCAAAATTTCAATATAATAATTCAGGATTTTTCCTGCTGGGTTATATCATTGAAAAAGTAAGCGGACAATCTTATGAAAATTATTTGCGCGCACACATTCTTGATAAGCTTGGAATGATGAACACAGGTGCAGACAAATTAGACAGCATATTACCTATGAGAGCAAGAGGGTATTCTAAAGTGAAGAGTAAATATGTAAATGCAGATTTTATATCTCTTGCATGGCCTTTCAGTGCAGGCATTTTGTATTCAACTGTTGATGATATGTATAAATGGGATAGAGCATTGTATGGAACGTCTGTTATTTTTTCATCCTCTAAACAAAAAATGGTTACGCCTGGTAAAAGCAATTACGGTTATGGAATAGTTATAGATTCCCTTGAGAATCATTTACGCATTTGGCATAACGGTGGCATTCCCGGTTTTGTAAGTAATATCAGCCGTTATGTAAATGATGATGTATGCATTATCGTTTTATCCAATGATGATTTTAATGCTGATGGTGTAGCCAATGGCCTTGCTGGTATTGTGTTTGATATGCCGGTTGAATTTCCATATATACACAAAGAAATAAAAATAGACCCTGCAATACTTGACAGGTACCTTGGTAAATACAATGCTTTTCTTACGCTGGAGGTTATAAAAAAAGAGGGGAAGCTTTACCGCCACCGTGATGGAACACCAGACATTGAATTGAAACCGGAATCAGAAACAAAATTCTTTTATGCAGATGATAGCGACAGGCAATTGGAATTTGAAATTGATAAAACAGGAAAGGTTACAAAAATCTGGTTCATTAATAACGGGCAAAGAGGAGAGATGAAAAAAGTTCAGTAAAAATTAATACAAAAAACGAAATAGGGATTACATACTCATAAATCTTTTGCAGCTACTTTTTTAATATTACCCTTATTGTCGGAGATGATAAGATAACCGTTACGGGCTTTTTCTTCCGCAATAACTCTCTGTATAGCTTTGTCTAAAGCAGCTTTTATTTTAGGGCTAAGATCTTCCCGTTTTTTTGAGGTACTCATTTTTTATTTAATTTATTATATACCTCAAAGTTAAAAATATCTTTACCTGCACCATTACAACCTGCTATTATATAAATTGTTGGCATAAATTAAATTGCTAAAGTAACATATTAAAGTTTGCTTTATCTTTCTAATTCTAATAAATGCTATGAGCGACGAACAAAATATAGAAGAACAGCCAACAGACAACAGTCCACAGTCACGAGAAGAGAACTCAAAATCTCTTACTGATTCGCAATCTCAAACCATACATCCCAAATTAGAAAACATGGAAGTACACAAACATCCACAGCACGTAACACATAAAAAGAAATGGGGAGAATATCTGCTTGAATTCTTCATGTTATTTCTTGCCGTGTTTCTTGGTTTTGTTGCTGAGAATATCAGGGAAACCATTGTAGAAAAAGAAAAAGGGAAGCAATACATTGAATCTTTTTACCACGATCTAAATACAGATACTGCTACGTTTGCAAAAATTATTGAAAATGACAATGTAAAGCTGGATGCTTTAAAAAATCTTTTTCAATGTTATGATACAATTAAAAAAAATTGGAAGTCCACTTCGTGCCTGCTGCCCATTGCAAAAAATTCAAGAACAAATCTTTCGGTATCTTTTTCAGACGGAACCCTGAACCAGCTAAAAAATGCAGGTGGCTTCCGCCTTTTGCCAAGGGAAGACAAAGACAGCATCATCCTTTATGATAATCAGGTAAGGGATTACCAGGATTACCACTATACTTATTTTCAGGAAAGCCAAAATCTTGTGCGAAGCACCTTCAGCATGCTTTTAGATTTCGAGGCTAACCGTTATTTATCTAAAGCTATTGCAGGCAGCGATAGCAGTATTGTTGAATTACCGTTATTACTTTCTTATGATAAGCCTTTATTGAATAAATATTTTAATGAACTGTTGCGCTATAAAAACGCAATAGCAGGTCAGAAACGGATATTGCTGCAACTGCAAACAAAAGCTGCCGGTTTGATTGCGTATTTCAAAAACAAATATTATTTGGAAAATGAGTGAAGAACAAAATATAGAAGATCAATCAACGGACAACGATCAACTGCCATCGCAACCTGTCAGTAAATCAGAAATTGAAAATCAGAAATCAGAAATTGAAAATATGGAAGTACATAAACATCCACACCACATAACCCATAAAAAGAAATGGACAGAATACCTGCTTGAATTCTTTATGTTATTTCTTGCCGTATTTCTCGGTTTTCTGGCAGAGAATTTAAGAGAGCATAGTGTAGAACACCAGCGGGAACAGGAGTTTATGCAAAGTTTTGTGCGGGACCTCGAAAGAGATACTGCTATTTTAAATGCAAGCTTTCCTTTAAAAGAAGAAAGAGTGCAGGCCATTGATTCGATTTTTGATTTCTTTGAAAAAAACAACAGGGCGGTTGAAGTGCCTGGAGCTGTACATAACAATATGCGGAGAGCTTTGTGGGACAGGCATATAAGGCGAAATACCGGCACTATAGATCAGTTAAAAAATTCCGGGAGCTTGCGGCTTATCCGAAAAAGAAATGTTGTTGATTCCATAGCAGCCTATGATATGCAATGGGCACGGCTGGAATATTGGCGTGAAGCATATACAGACAATCAAAGGCATGGCTCCGAAATGGTTGAGAAAATGCTTAATGCTATTGAGCTGTTGCCTATTTATAAAAAAGATAGGAGTGGCAGTACGACTAATTTGTTCAATGATGCGCCTTCCGCAAAATTAAATACTGCTTACTTAAATGAATACCTGAACTTTTTATTCCATCAAAAATTCAATACAATACAGGATGAAAGGAATTATAAAAATGTGGAACAAAGTACAGAAAAATTAATTGCCTTGATTCAAAAAGAATATCATTTAAAAAATGAGTGAAGAACAAAACATAAATCAGTCAACAGACGATAGCCCACAGTCAACAGAAGATCAAAATATTTCTGAACTACCAACTACAAACTACCAACCACAAACTGAAAATATGGAAGTACACAAACATCCACACCACGTCACACATAAAAAGAAATGGGGAGAATATTTCTTAAATAATATTTTTTAGAAACAAGTAAACTTATATGAACATTATACAAACCGTACAAACCAGAATTTATGAAATAAGAGGCGAACGGGTTATGCTGGACAGAGATTTAGCAGCATTGTACGAAACACAAACAAAATCGCTTAACCTTGCTGTAAAGCGTAACAGCAAAAGATTTCCCAAAGATTTTATGTTTCAGCTTACTCAAAAAGAGTTTGAAGTTTTGAGGTTTCAATTTGAAACCTTAGAAAAAAGTGACAAACCTTTGAGGTTGCAAATTGAAACCTCAAAAGGCAGAGGCGGAACGAGATATTTGCCTTATGCTTTCACAGAGCAGGGAGTTGCCATGCTAAGTGGCATACTCAATTCAGATAAAGCGATTAATATGAATATTGCCATTATGCGTGCTTTTATAGAAGTAAGAAAAATTTTTCTTACGCAAAGTGATTTAAAAAAACAAATGAAAGAAATAAGAGAAAAATTAGGCGAACACGATGTACAGCTAAACCAGATTTACAATGCAATGGAAAATTTATTAGATGAAAAAGCTGCACAAAGAAAATGGGATGAAAGAAAAAGAATTGGATTTAATAAATCTTAATGTAGAAAATGAGTGACGGAGAAAACATACATCAGGAAAAGTCAACCGACAACAACGCCTCTGAGCTATTACCTACAAACCCTAATCTTCAAACTGAAAATATGGAAGTACATAAACATCCACACCACATAACACACAAAAAGAAATGGAGAGAATATCTGCTTGAATTTTTTATGTTATTTCTTGCTGTTTTTCTTGGCTTTGTTGCGGAAAATATTAGAGAAGGCGTAGTTGAAACACATCGTGAAAAGCAATTCATTAAATCATTATTAAATGACTTGCGCTTGGATACTGTCTGGCTTAATACAGTTACAGAATCTGCAAACGTAAGAATACAGAATATTGATTCGGCGATTTTATCACTGTCAGGATCAGAGAACACTGAAATGCCCGTGAGCGTATATCAACATTTGCGAAAAAGCACAGTTCAGATAATGTTTTTTCCTAACGACGGAACTATCACACAATTAAAAAGTTCGGGTGGTATGCGTCTTATCACGAATAGAAAAATCGTAGATTCAATTGAAGATTATGATCGCCTGATGAGAAGATTAGAAGTACGAAGAGGTATAACAAATGAATTAACACACGATTTTACAGAAGCTTTGAATAAAACGGTTATTGGAAATGATTTATTACATACGTTGTACGATTCATTGTTTTATAAAAAGAAGATTGTTCAAAAGCAAACTATAAGATTAGATAATCAAAACTTAAACGTATTGATCAATGAGTGCATATCAGTTAGGTTGCGTGCTGTTTCGGATACAAATACCAACGGGTCTGTAAAAAGAAGTGCGTTTAACCTGATTAAATTTCTTAAAAAAGAATATCATTTAGAAAATGAGTGAAGAAGAAAATATAACGGAAGAACAGTTAACAGAAGAGAACGTACAGCCTGTAATTGATGAACTACCAACTACAAACTACCAACCACAAACTTCAACAATGGAAGTACACAAACATCCACACCACGTAACACATAAAAAGAAATGGTTTGAATATCTGCTTGAATTTTTTATGTTATTTCTTGCAGTGTTTCTTGGGTTTGTTGCGGAAAATTGGCGGGAACATATTGTTGAAAGAAACCGGGAAAAGCAATATATGCAATCCCTTGTAAAAGATCTTGCGCTGGATACTTTAGAGCTTTCTAAAGGAAAAAAATTCAGGCTGCAAAAAATTGCTGCATTGGATTCAACAATAAACATATTAGGTGTTCAAAACACTTCTCTCGTTACGTTGATGGTTTATAATTTATCCAGGGAATTTTATGGTAGCAGAAGCTTTTTTCAAAACAGCGGCACATTAGATCAGTTAAAAAATTCCGGTGGCTTACGCCTCATCAATAACCGGAAAATTGTTGATTCTATTGAAGCTTATGATCAGCAGGTAAGGCGTATGGCAAAAAGAGATGATTATGAAGGTGAAGCATTCGTTTACAATAGCAGGTTGGGTCAAAAATTATTTGATGCAAGGTCTGTAATAAAAACACTTCAATCTTCTAATAATATAAAAGCTATGCCCGATAGTTCTATAATAATAAAATTAAATCTTGCCTATTTAGATGAGTACCTTAACAATCTTATGAACTATGAATTTTTAATTAAGAATAATCTTGGGGTATTTGAAACTAACAAAAAGACAGCCTCTAATCTTATCCAATTAATAAAAAAAGAATACCACTTAGAATGAGAGAAGAATAAAAAATTTATAAAGAATTATAAAGCGCTGTACTTAAATATCTCATTCCTGAATCTACAATAATTGTGGCTACCGTTTTACCTGCTCCTAATTTTTCTGCAACACGAATAGCAGCTACCACATTGGCTCCCGTAGATGTGCCTGCAAAAATCCCTTCTTCCTTTGCCAGTCTGCGTGCCATTGTCATTGCTTCTTCTGTGCTTACAGTAATAATTTCATTAACAAGGTTGGGTTGCCACATCGGGGGAATAAATCCAATTCCTATTCCCTCAATTTTATGCGAACCCGTTGGTCTTCCTGAAAGCACTGCTGATTCCTCAGGCTCTACCGCATAAACCGCTATATTTTTATTATGTTTTTGTAAAGCCTTTGTAACTCCATGAAGTGAATGAGTGGTGCTTACCGCATGAACAAAAGCATCTGTTTTCCCTTCTGTTTGTTTCCATATCTCATCTCCTAAAGGGTAGTATCCTTCTTCAGCATCAACATTATTTAGTTGGTCTGCCCACCAATGGTTCTCCTGTTCACTCAGTTTACGTGAAGTCTCGATCATCTCTTTGATAAGTTTTTCGGTAATTTTTTTATTATCACTTATTACATCGGTAACTCTCGCACCAAAGGCTTTCATCGTAACTCGTTTTTCATTGCTGAATGCGTCAGAAAATACAGCATGAAATTTATAACCCAGCGCAGCACAAACCAATGCAAGTGAAATACCAGTTGTACCCGCAGTGTATTCTACAACGGTATCCCCGGGTTTTATCCATCCTTTTTTTTCGGCATTTTCAATCACCGTTTTAGCCGTTCGGTCCTTCATGCTTCCCGTAGGGTTTGCCCATTCAAGTTTTGCCACAATGCGTGCTGCATTGGCAGGTACCACTTTTTTTAATTCTACTAATGGAGTATTTCCAATAGCGCTGATAATAGAATTGTTTGAGAGCATAAAAATTTATTTAAAATTGAATATGTATTTCTAAAGTTATACCGTAAAACCATTTCACCTCGCTGAAATTTTTACAGATAAAATTAAAATAGTTTTTCCTGATTACTTATATATCATAACTTCATGTTACTAATTTCTAAAATACTCCCTTGAATGGCTGCTTTTATTTCCTCCCTTCTGTAAGCTAATTATTAATTAACCTAAAATTATCTATTATGGAAGAAGCAATTCTGGAAAAAAAATCTATTTCCACCACTCAGCAAAACATGGAATCTTTTTTTAAAACACATGATGCAAAATATGTTGCTGAAGATGCCGTATTTAAAAATATGAGCACAGGTGAAGAAACAAAAGGCCGTGAGGCAATAGCCGGCATGTTGCATTACATGTATCATATAGCGTTTGATGCAAAGGCAGAAATAATAAGTACAATAATAACCGGGGATAAGGCTTTGCTTGAAGCGGGTTTCAAAGGCAGGCATGTAGGTGAATTTGCCGGAATGCAGCCAACCAATAAAGAAGTAAATGTGCCTTTGTGTGTTTCGTATGATCTTGAAGACGGGCTTATAAAGCAGGCAAGAATTTATATGTTATCTGACGTAATGATGCGGCAATTACAGGGATAATTTTTGCACAATTAAAACGATCTAATTAATCAAAAAACTTTCAAATTTTTTTTATGAACCAAAGTACCATAATCAAACTATCTTTTGTAATTTTTATTTCTGTTGTTATGTCCTGCAACCAGCCTGAAAGCGGGAATAAAAATACCAGCACTGATACCACATCAACTATCACAAGCAAAGACACTTCGATAATGCCTGCATATGATCCGGCTATGGATCCCTTAAAGGTGGAAGGTGCATATGCCAAAGCGCTTGGTGATACCTTGAATATAAAAATGTATGAAGTAGCACTTAAACCTGGTGATTCAGCTTTTATACATACCCATCCTGATTATACTATGTATGTTCTTCAGGGCGGAAAAATTGCTATAACTGCTAATGGAAGTCGCCGGGAAATGGATTTGAAAACAGGCATGGGTGTGATATTCGGCGCTGTTACACATTCTGCTAAAAACACAGGCAATACAACTGTCAGGTTGCTCATAAACGATATATACCGCCCTCGTGCCAAATAAAAAACAACGGCGGTATACTCATAAAATATGCCGCTGTTTTTTTTACAATAACTATTAAAGTTTAATGATAACAGGGTATTTCAAAAAATGCTGAATGGTTTAATCTTTACCCGTCCGTTCTGAAGGAAATCCGCAGTTACTTACAACTGACAGAGCCGCAATAAATGAATATAGCAATCAGATTCATTTTATTCAAAATGCAAATTTTTATTTTATTCATAACTCTACACTGCTGGTAAACAATGCACGTAAAACTCTTAATATCTTACAAAATGAATATAACTTAGAGGAAAAATAAATTTTGTAAAAAACTAAATTTTATAAACATGAAAAAGATAATTTTTATTCTGTCAATGCTGTTATTACATTCTGTTTTTTTATCAGCACAACCCAATTACAAAGTTGTTTTTGATCTTACCAGTAAAGATACTAATGATCATAAAATGGCCATCCGCTGGGTTAACGAAGTTTTAAAAGCCGAACCTACAGCGCAGGTTGAAGTAGTATTCTTCGGGCAATCGCTGGATATGATCACAAAAAACAAATCAGTAGTTGCAGATGCGATCACAAAGATTTCAGCAAATAAAAATGCATCATTTAAAGTTTGCAGAGTTGCCATGAAGGCCCACAATATTGAGATGGACCAATTGGTTGCCGGAGTACAAACAGTACCGGATGGCATTTATGAAATTATCAGTAAGCAACGGGATGGATGGGGATATATTAAAGTAAGCCATTAAAAAAAATGGCACATTTAAGAGAACATTGGTTTCCTTATTTGTTAGGGGCAATAATCCTGATAGTTATTTTGAATGGGTTATCATCCAGTGACAATAATAAAGAAAATCTTTTAGTGCCTTCTAAGCAAACATCCATTGTTCCGGATATTTATGAACTTTCCAATTCAGAAGCAGACAATCTAATTCGCTACGGTAAAGATCTAATTGAAAATACCGCAAAATATTTTGGCCCTCATGGCTCAGTTGCTTCTATAACCAACGGGCTTAATTGTCAAAACTGCCATAGAGAAAGCGGAACAAAATTGTATACAAATAATTTTTTATCCGTGGCTTCTACCTACCCAAAATTCAGGGAGCGCAGCGGAAGGTTGGAATCAGTAGAGTGGCGTGTAAATGAATGCATGCAACGAAGTTTAAATGGAGAACCTTTAGATAGTTTAAGTAAAGAAATGAGAGCAATGGTAGCTTACATAAAATGGACCGGGAAGAACATTCATAAAAATGAAAAGATAGAAGGCGTTGCAAATAATGAACTGCCTTTTTTATCAAGAGCTGCAGAGGTTGTAAAAGGAAAAACAATTTATTTGGCTAAATGTAAATCCTGTCATGCTGAAAATGGTGAAGGAGTAATAAGCGTTGATGGCAAAAGTTACGTTTATCCTCCTTTATACGGCGAACATAGTTATGCTGAAAGCGCGGGCATGTTCCGCCTGTCAAAACTTGCCTCTTTTATAAAAAATAATATGCCTTTGGGAGCCAGTTATAGTGAGCCTTTACTAAGTGATGAGGAAGCCTGGGATTTGGCTGCATATATAAATACACAGCCTCATCCTAAAAAAATATTTGCAGTTGATTGGCCTGTGATTCGCAGTAAACCTGTGGATTATCCTTTCGGGCCGTATACAGATGGCTTCTCCGAAAGGCAACACAAATACGGCCCTTTTGATCCCATTAAAAAAGCAAAAGATATTGCTAAAAAATAATGCAGGCTATCTAAGTAACCTGCATTGTAATTATAATTTCAAAAATTTATCCTGCAAAACAATATGCACAATTATGTTCCTGTGCACGTCCTACTGCCCACACCCCTGAAGGAACGATCTGTACACCCGGTAACAAACCCACTGTCCAGTCCTTCATCACATCTTCAGGATTCATTTTCATTTGTTGTGCAACCACGTTTGAGTAAACAGTCATAGCTGCATTACAAACGGCGAACATAACACCGCTGTCCTGTAATTCATTTATGCCAATAGGCACAGCTCCAAAACCGGGAATTTGATAATCGCCTGTCTTTGGTTTCCAAAATGGATTAACTATAGCAACGGCTTTTGTACGGGGATCATCCGCTTTAAACATATCGCCAAATTTATATTTTGCCCAAAGCCGATCCTCAAAAGCATATGGAATAGCTTCGTGGCGTAATACCACCACAACGCTGTTTTCTTTTTCCGGAGTTCCTGTTGCTGCGTTGGTTAATAAAAATACCCTTGGCCATGCAAATGGAAATAATCCATTTGGTTTTGTTGCATCAAATACAATACGATGCTTCCCCTTTATTTTATTAAACCATGCATCTGCATCATCGGTTTCTTTAAAAAGAGAAGGTGCTGCTTTAATTGAAGAGGGAATGCTTAGCAGGCCAAGTGCAGCGGCACCTGCAGCGATGTTTCCCAAAAATTTCCTG
>JANXQO010000095.1 GCA_025353485.1 Chitinophagales bacterium | reverse complement strand
CCCTTACCGCTGGTGGCCTTTCAGGCGGGGCAACAATATTATGGAGCAATGGAGCAATAACAAATTCCATCACTGTAAATACTGCAGGAAATTACACTCTTACCCAAACTGTAAATGGTTGTACCAGTACTCCGGGCTCTGGAACGGCTTCACCAAAAACTGCAGCTGCAGCGCCGACAGCATCTGTAACAACACAGCCAACGTGTGCTGTACCTACAGGCACGATCACAGTAACAGTACCGGCGCCTGCGGCAGGTATCTTCTACTCTATAGACGGGGTAACCTATACCAATACAACAGGCGTGTTTACCGGAGTTGCACCGGGCCCCTATAATGTAACGGTAAAGAATGCAGCAGGCTGTATATCCCCTGCAACAGCAGTAACCGTTAATGCTGCACCGGCATCACCAACGGCAACAGTGAGTGGCGGTACTTTCTGTGCAACAGGAACAACAACATTAATCACAACAGGGGCCATCGGCGGCACCTTTAGTGCATCACCAGCAGGTCTTGCGATAAATGTAGCAACAGGCGTTATCAATCTTGCAGGATCCACACCAAACACATACACTGTTACGTATAGTTTTGGAACAGCTCCCTGTAACGGAACAACCACCAGTGCAGTAACCATAAATTCATCACCCACCGCAACCGTGAGCGGCGGCACCTTCTGTGCAACTGGCACAACAACACTTACCACAACAGGCGCTACCGGTGGAAGCTTTGGAGCACAATCCGGATTAAATATAAATGCTTCAACAGGGGTAATTAATCTTGCGACATCAACACCGGGAACGTATTCAGTTATTTATAGTTTTGGAACAGCGCCATGCAACGGAACAACAACATCACAGGTAACTGTAAGTGCTAAACCTGTGGCCGATGCCCCTGCAAATGTTACATCATGTGCATCTTATGCATTGCCGGCATTAAATGTTGGTGCATACTATAATTCACCAAATGGAGTGGGACCAATCGCAGTTGGAACAGCGATCACAGCAACACAAATAATTTATGTTTTTGCAGGATCTGCAGGATGTTCTGATGAACATAGCTTTACAGTAACCATAACTGCCAAACCTGTAGCAGATGCACCTGCAAATGTTACGGCATGTGCATCGTATATTCTGCCTGCACTAATTAATGGAAATTACTTCACTTCAACCGGGGGTGTTGGGCCTATAGCAGTAGGTACAGTTATAACCACAACAAAAACAATTTATGTGTATGCAGGAACATCGCCATCATGTTCTGATGAACACAGCTTTACAGTGACGATCACACCTAAGCCCGTGGCAGATGCACCTGTAAATGTTATATCCTGTGCATCTTATATTTTGCCTGCATTAAATGTAGGTGGCTATTTCAACTCAGCTAACGGAGTAGGTCCGATTGCAGTTGGAACGGCAATCACAGCAACACAAATAATTTATGTTTTTGCAGGATCTGCAGGATGTTCTGATGAACATAGCTTTACAGTAACCATAACAGCTAAACCTGTAGCAGATGCCCCGGCAAATGTTACTGCATGTGCATCGTATACTTTACCTGCCCTGGTGAATGGAAATTATTTTGCATCACCAAATGGAGTAGGACCGATAGCTGTTGGTACGGTAATTACCACAACACAAACTATGTATGTATATGCAGGTTCTGCAAGTTGTTCTAATGAGCATAGTTTTGTTATAACCATTACTCCACGGCCAACTGCTGATGCTCCGCAAAATGTTACGTCATGTGTATCTTATTTATTGCCTGCATTAAATGTGGGAGCATACTATAGTTCACCAAATGGAGTAGGACCAATTCCTGTTGGAACAATAATCACAACAAACCAAACTATTTATGTGTATGCAGGCTCGGCAACATGCTCAGATGAACACAGCTTTACTATTACACTCACTCCATCTATTACACCGTTAGTAAGTATAAAAGCATCCACAACAACTACCTGTGCAGGAACTGCTGTAACCTTTACTGCTACTCCTGTTAATGGAGGTGCGGCACCAACTTACCAGTGGCAGATAAACGGAACAAATGTGCCGGGTGCTACCGCATCAACCTATACAACTACAACATTAAACAATGGTGATAAGGTAACTGTTGTTATGACCAGCAATGCAAATTGTACAACTACACCTGTTGCAACAAGTAATCAGGTTCCGGTTGTTGTTAATCCATTACCTGTTGTCATCATCACCAATCCGGCAGGTGTTTGTTCACCGGCAACTATCAATATAACTGCATCATCTGTAACAGCAGGTTCCGATGCAGGATTGACGTTTACTTATTTCACTGACGCTGCTGCAACAATCCCGTTGAATAATGCAAATACAATTGCTGTGAGTGGCACATATTATATTAAAGGCTCTTCCGCCGCAGGATGTTTTTCTATTAAACCTGTTACAGTAATTATTAATCCATTACCAAATCTTGTTATAACAAATCCTGCTGCAGTATGTTTCCCGGCCACCATTGACATCACTGCTCCTGTAATAACTGCGGGCTCTGATGCTGGCATATCCTTAACTTATTTTACAGATGCTGCAGCCACCAATGTTCTTAATAATCCTAATGCAGTTACAGCAGGCGGAACGTATTATATAAAAGCAGTTACCCCCTTTGGTTGCGTTATAATCAAACCTGTAACGGTAGTAATTAATCCTCTGCCTGCAGCAGTAATAACAGGTGGTGGAGCGCTCTGCCGTGGGTTAAGTAAAACACTTGATATCACCTTTACAGGCACGGTACCATTTACAATAACTTACACTGATGGTACTTCCACATTTACTATTAACAATATAACAGCATCACCGTATTTCCTTGTTGTTTCACCTTTGGTTAATACAACCTATACATTAATAAATGTTGCAGATGCAAATTGTTCAAACACCGCAACAGGTTCCGCTGCAATCTCAGTAGGAACACCAATTATCCCTGTACGTTATACATCCATTAATGCAACAGCAAACCTTCCAAAAAATCTTTTCCCGCCGGGGGCAAGAGTATTTACACCAACTGATCAGTATGCCTGGAGTCCTGCTGTGGGCTTAA
This sequence comes from Chitinophagales bacterium, assembly GCA_025353485.1. Taxonomy (GTDB): domain Bacteria; phylum Bacteroidota; class Bacteroidia; order Chitinophagales; family Chitinophagaceae; genus Ginsengibacter. The sequence goes on along the minus strand of JANXQO010000095.1, from coordinate 8,384 downwards.
ATGCTTACTCCATACCAACTCCAATATTTAATTATGATAAAACAACTGATTACCTTATTACAATCTCTGCAGGCACAGGATGTACTGTTGTTGATACGCTGCTTGTAAAAGTTTATCCTGCATCCGGCCCGCCTGCTGTAGTTTCAACTATTTTTGTACCTAAGGCATGGTCACCAAACGGCGATGGACACAATGATAAACTAACTCCGTTGTTGTTCAGGATAAAAGAGCTTTATTACTTTAGAATATTTAACCGCTGGGGACAATTGGTATATGAAACAAAAAGTAAAGGCGAAGGTTGGGATGGAATATTTAAAGGTGTACCACAAGGCACCGATGTATTTACCTGGACTGCTGCTGGTGTTGGTGAAGATGGACGAACTCATAACATAAGAGGACAATCAATTTTATTAAGATAAAAAAAATGTGCAGATTATTAATGTGCAAATTTGCAGATGATGAATAAAATGAAAAGATTAAAATACATACTACTTGCAGCTTGCAGCTTTTTGCTTGCAGCTTCTCTTCATGCCCAGGATCCAACATTCTCCCAGTTCTTCTCATCACCATTAAATGTAAACCCTGCTTTAACTGCCAACATCAATTCTGACTGGAGGGCAATAAGCAATTACAGAAGCCAGTGGATGGGTGCTACCAGCCCCTATGTTACCGGAACAATTTCTTACGATACTAAGGTGCAAAAGAAAATCCTCTACCATGAAGAAAACAATTATGTTGGCCTTGGTGGTATGCTCATGTTCGACCGTGCCATGGGTGGTATTGCAAAAGCTACTTTTGCTTCTCTCAATTTATCATATAGTATTAAATTGATTGATGGCCCAAGCAAACACAGGCTGGGTATTGGTTTCGGGGCAACCTACGGAAAAAGAACTGTGGATTACAGCCGCCTTGATTTTGAAGATCAGTACACAGGTTTTGGTTTTAATACAAACCTTCCTACCGGTGAAACTGCTTTGTCTGATATGAAAAGTTTTATTTCAGTAAATACAGGGCTTACCTACAGCATCACCAGTGATAATAGCAATTTTGATATTGGTGTTGCAGCCTTTCATGTAAACAGGCCAAAGCAAACTTTCTTAAAGGATGATAACCAGCGCCTCGCAATAAGAAAAGTGGCCCATGCAAATTTTGAAACTTATATAAACGACAGAACAATTTTAAACACCGCGGCTATCTATCAACTGCAAAGCAGTGCAAGATATGTAGCAGCAGGAGGGGGTATAGGATATTATTTAGGTGACGATAAAGGCCCCATCATTAATGCAGGATTATGGTATTGGTTAGAGAATGGTTTTGTTCCTTATGTGGGTTTGGTGTATAATAATTTCCAGTTTGGATTAACGTATGATATTACCACTTCAAAATTAAATGAGTCAGCCCGCAAACCTAGCTCCATCGAACTTTCACTAATATTACGTGGATCAAGAGAACCCTCAAAAAATATCCCCTGCCCCTGGAAATAACAGTATTTCCAAACAGTATCTCAACATAAAAATATTTCCCAAATCATCAAAGACGGCTTCGAGCGTTAGCAAGTCTCCCCCATCCGGGGGAGATTTAGAGGGGGCTACGGCTTCGAGCGTTAGAAAGTCTCCCCTATCGGGGGAGATTTAGAGGGGGCCCGGCTTTTGTAGCGTTAGCAAGTCTCCCCCATCCGGGGGAGATTTAGAGGGGACCGGCTTTTGTAGCGTTAGCAAGTCTCCCCTATCGGGGGAGATTTAGAGGGGGCCAGGCTTTTGTGCGTTAGCAAGTCTCCCCTATCTGGGGGAGATTTAGAGGGGGCTACGGCTTCGAGCGTTAGCAAGTCTCCCCTATCGGGGGAGATTTAGAGGGGGCCTAAGCCTCACCACCTAACCTCCTCTTCAAAAGAGAGGAGGCAGTGCAGTTGTACATTTCCAAATATCACTTCCAAAATTCGCTTTTGATTATAATAAACATCAATCCCCAGCTATTCTTTGCCCTGGTAGTAGTAGTCGGTAACCTTTGATGTTGGTGTTAGTAAAAAATTTACTTTTTAAATTCACCATTCACCATTTACAAATATTCCTATATTTACATTTCATAAATAATTTCATAAATATGAACCGTAAAACAATAACTTATACCAGCACCCTGCCAAATGTTGTTATGGAAGAGATGGTTGAGTATGCAATAAAGAAAAAGATCTCTAAAAATAAAGTGATAGAGATTGCAATAAAAAAACTTTTGGAAGAAGAAATAAAAAATGAATTAAGAGAATCATTTAAAAAAATAGCTGAAGATCCTCAAATGTTGGAAATGGCAGAATGGGGTATGGAAGATTATGCAGAACAATTGAAAAAATTTGGTAAATGAAGCAGGGAGAGATATGGTATGCAGATCTGGAGCCCGTAAAAGGTAGTGAGCAATCCGGTAAACGGCCTGTTGTTATTGTAAGTGGGCCAGCAATGAATACCGCTTTACAAATTATTATTGTATGCCCTTTAACAAGCGTTATTAAAAATATTAAAGGATGTATTGTAATTCAAAGGGATCAAATAAATAACTTAAAAAAAGAATCTGAAGTATTGGTATTGCAGATACGAACAATTTCTAAAAACAGGTTATCAAAAAAGATTGGCAATATTTCCAAAAACCAAATGGAATTAATTAAAGAAGGTATAAATATCTATCTCAATTATTAACTTATAGACTTACCACTTCACAACCAAATAAGTAAACACGGCTTTGTAAACATGAAGTCTCTACTCACGGGAGATTAAGAGGGCCTTGGCTTTGAGCGTTAGCAAGTCCCCTCCACCGGAGGGGATTTAGGGGAGGCCTTCCTAAATCAATCCCGTCATTTTTGCAAAAGTTATCAATGCAGTAGTATCAATACAATTGGTTTTTTTAAGTAGATTGCGCCGGTGTGTATCTATAGTATGTGAGCTTATAAAAAGTATATCCCCAATCTCTTTACTCTGCCTGCCTTGTGCTAATAATCCTAATATCTTTTTTTCCTGGGTAGATAAAAGATTCACCTGGTCAAGGCATTTTTTGGTAGTGTTATATGTCCATATCAATGTTTCATCAGGGCTGTTAATAATCAGGCCCACACAGGGTTTTACAAGATGGCTTATATCGTAGCCAAACTTAAGGTAAAGTAAAGGATGCCCTGCAGCATCTGTTTCCACTACCATTGCTTTTTGTAAAAATTGTATATAGGTACCGTTCTTTTTTTTGTAATAGTACATCATATTTGCTACAGTACCGGTATCTGTCGCAGAAGGGTGATCCATTCCATAGCTTATTATTTTTAACTGGATTAAAAGCGCTGCGCTGCGTTGCTCAGGGTAAATGTTGCTGAAAGAAAAGTCCATACCCGTTTCTCCTGTAAAGTCAGCAAGGTCATAGTTGCCGAGTAGTTTAGCCTTATCGCTCATGTATAAAAACCGGTTGGCAGAAGTATCATGGAGTAAGATAACAGCATTTTCATGGGCAGCTACAGATTGTAGAAATTCCATTTTCTTAACCCACTTTTGCCGGTAGGCCGGCTGCGTTTTTTTTCTTTCGATGCTTTTTGTTATTGCTGATTTTTTTTCAGGTATAGCATACAGTAAGGCAGTGGCTGTTTTGGTAATCATGTAATAAAAGTAATAAAAAAAAAATGTAAAACAAATTAATAAATACTCAATTTGAGTATAGGCAGATAAATGTAATGAAGATACTTTTACAACACTTTTACAACACTTTTACAACACTTTAACAACTTTGCTCTTATTGGGCATTGTTCTAAATGATTCTCAACACTAAAGATCGCTAAAAGAAAAATACCAATCTCCGCATTTAAGACCCCCCCCTTCTTTAAGACTTTTTAAAGTTTGCATTTTTAAACTTTTATTATTTCCATATCCTCCGTTAAAACACCTTGTCCTCCATTCTTTGTACAGCCCTGCCCGTTTTACAGGCAACCAAAACTAACTGCCATTTTTTAGCTGCAGGTAACAAACTAACGCTTATCCATCCTTTTAAAAACTACCAACCCCCGCATTGGACTTTAAAATCGCATTGAGTTTAAAACTTATTAATTGCTCGTATGAGAAAATTTTTTACGACTTGTTCCGATATTTTCGGGAAGCTTACACAACTTTTTAGTGTAACAAAAGCAGGGCTTACTTTAAGCCCATCTGGTATTTGTACAACAACAACCAACAATATAAAAACTTGTCCTGCCCGTCCCGATAATTTCGGGAAGCGTGTCGAAGGAAAAAATAATCATAAAGAAGCCTGTCCCGGTGCTTTCGGGACCTGTCCCGATACCATCGGGAATCTTGCCAATGCAGGTCTTTTGATCCCGACTCTTCGGGAATCATTTTCATTTATAGAAACTGTTAACGTAAAACGTAACACTTACAACTTACCACTCAACACTGCTTTTATGAAAACATTATTACGATTGCTTGCTAAAAACATTACAAACATCATTTGTACAATGCAAACATTTTTTGCTGCACTTTGTACAACAGTAAAAAAAGTAAGTGGCTTTAGAAATGATGCGTTGCCCCTGGCCGCATCATTTTCATTTATACCAACACGTCATTGCGAGGAGCAAAGCGACGACGCAATCTCACCGAGCAATAAACCACACAACCCTAACCGCTTTATGAAAACATTTTTACGTAAGTCAAAATTTATATCTCTTGCATTGATTTTTTTGTTTACTGGAATTTCATCATTCGCCAAATATTCTCCCAATGCTCCATCTTTAGCAATATCAAGTAATTCAGTTTCCGCAGCTAATATTTGTGCAGGGTCAACAAATGTTCCTATTCATAGTTTTTTAATTACTGGAGGTGGAGGTGGCGGAACAGTAAGTGGTCTAAGTTTTTCTACAACAGGATCTTCCTATACTACATCTGAACTAGTAACTTTTAAATTATATTACACTACAACCAACAGTTTTTCTACATTAAATTTAGTAAGTACGATTTCTACACCTCTTGTTCCCGGGACTCAAACATTTCCATCTTTTAGCAGAAGTGCTGGCAGTGGATTAAATTATTTTTGGATTACTGTTGATGTGGCGGCAACAGTAACTGATGGTCATACAATTATTGTTGGTAGCACAGCTGTGGCAGCCAGTCCAACACCTACAGGTTCTGCTGCTGGCAGTGGTACTCAGACATTAAGAACGATACCAACAACACCGACTGCAAGTAATAATGGACCTATATGTTCAGGTTCTACACTAAACTTAAGTACACCAACTGTAACAGGGGCTGCTTATTCCTGGACGGGACCAAACAGTTTCACTTCATCAGTACAAAATCCTTCAATAGCAAATGCAACAACTGCCGCTAGTGGTACTTACTCAGTAACGATAACAGTTAACGGTTGTACAAGTGCAGCTGGAACAACATCTGCAACAGTAAATGCCACACCAACAACAGCAATAGTTGGGGCAACACAGAATAAATGCGGAACACTTACCAGCAGTGCCTTAGGAGGCAATACACCAGGTGTTGGAACAGGTGCATGGAGCCAGACCAGCGGTCCTGGTACAAGTACCTTCAGTGCAGGAACATCAGGCTCATCAACAGCTACAGCGAGTGTAGTTGGTACCTATGTATATACATGGACAATTAGTAATGGTACATGTACACCAAGCACAGCAAGCGTTACAGTAAATTATTATGCAACACCAACAACAGCAACGGTAGGAGCGACACAAAATTTATGTGGTACTCTTACATCAGGATCCCTTGGAGGCAATACACCCAGTGTTGGAACAGGCGCATGGAGTCAGTTCAGTGGTCCCGGCACCAGTACATTCAGTGCAGGAACATCAGGATCATCGACAGCAACAGCAAGTGTTGTAGGTACCTATGTTTACACCTGGACAATTACCAACGGTGCCTGTACAAGCAGTGCCAATATAACAGTAAATTATTATGCCACACCAACAACAGCAATAGTTGGGGCAACACAGAATAAATGCGGAACACTTACCAGCAGTGCCTTAGGGGGTAATACACCCAGTGTTGGAACAGGAGCATGGAGCCAGACCAGCGGTCCTGGTACAAGTACCTTCAGTGCAGGAACATCAGGCTCATCGACAGCTACAGCGAGTGTAGTTGGTACCTATGTATATACATGGACAATTAGTAATGGTACATGTACACCAAGCACAGCAAGTGTTACAGTGAATTATTATGCAACACCAACAGCTGCGGCAGGCGGCAGTCAAACCATTTGCCAGACAGGAAGTGCAACCGTAAGCGGAGCAACATCTTCCAACGGAACAATATTATGGACACATGACGGAGCAGGATCATTAAGCAATGCAACAACACTAACACCAACCTATACAGCAGCAGCAGGCGATGCAGGAAATACAGTTATATTAACATTAACTATATCTAACAGTCCATGTGCAGCAGCTACAGCTACGTATACAATAATTGTAAAAGCAACACCAACAGCATCAGCAGGAGGAAGTTCAACTATTTGTCAAACCGGAAGCGCAACGGTAAGTGGAGCAAGTTCTTCCAATGGAACAATATTGTGGACACATGATGGAGCAGGATCATTAAGCAATGCAACAACACTAACACCAACCTATACAGCAGCAGCAGGAGATGCTGGCAATACAGTTACATTAACATTAACTGTATCTAATAGTCCATGTGCAGATGCAACTGCGACTTACACTGTAATTGTAAAAGCATCACCAACAGCATCAGCAGGTGGAAGTCAAACAATTTGTCAAACCGGAAGTGCAACCGTAAGCGGAGCAACATCTTCCAATGGAACAATATTATGGACACACAATGGTTCAGGATCATTAAGCAATGCAACAACACTAACACCAACCTATACAGCAGCAGCAGGCGATGCAGGAAATACAGTTATATTAACATTAACTGTATCTAACAGTCCATGTACAGCAGCTACAGCTACTTATTCAGTAATTGTAAAAGCATCACCAACTGCATCAGCAGGAGGTAGTGCAACTATATGTCAAACAGGAGCTGCAACTGTTAGCGGAGCAACTTCTTCTAATGGTACAATTCTATGGACACATAATGGTGCAGGATCATTAAGCAATGCAACAACATTAACACCAACATACACAGCCGCCGCAGGAGATGCAGGCAATACAGTTACATTAACATTAACTGTATCCAACAGTCCATGTGCGGATGCAACAGCAACTTATTCAGTTATTGTAAATGCAACATCAGTTGGCGGCAGCACATCAGGTGCAGCAACGGTGTGCAGTGGTTCCAACAGTGGAAGCATTACACTAAGTGGTCAAACAGGTAATGTTGTAAAATGGCAATCATCATTGAATGGTACATTCAGTGATGCAGTAGATATAGTTAATACTACCACTACTCAATCATACACAAATCTTACAGCTACTACATCTTACCGTGCGGTAGTTCAAAATGGCGTTTGTGCAAGTGATAATTCTTCAGCCACAACAATAACCGTAAATGCAACATCAGTTGGCGGAACAGTGGCCGGAAGTGCTACAGTATGTACCGGAACCAACAGCACTACATTAACGTTGAGCGGACAAACAGGGAGTATTATTAAATGGCAATCATCAACAGTAAGTGATTTTTCATCTGCTGTAACGGATATTAATAATACTACAAGTACATTAACGGCTACCAATTTAACGGTAACAACATATTACCGTGTAGTTGTTCAAAGCGGAGTTTGTGCAAGTGCAAATTCATCGGTTGCAACAATAACAGTTAATCCATTACCAGTACCAACATTTACTTCACCAACTGAAACGAGTACTTGTGTTGGTACACCTATAACTTATACTACACAGCCCGGACAGTCAGGTTATCAATGGACTTTATCTGGTACCTCTGGTATTGATTTTATAATTACAGGTGGCAGTCTCAGCAGTAATACAGTAACACTTAAATGGCTTACAACAGGTACTAAAACCGAAACAGTAAATTATACCAATTTAAATGGTTGTAAAGGAGCTGTTGCAGCATCAAGTACCATAACTGTTAATGCAAATCCAACAGTTGCTTGCCCAACCAATAGCACAACAGCTTCGTGCTCTTATGCAGATCAGGACGCATTAGGTGTTGCCTTTGCAACATGGCTTAATTCTGCAAGTTCAACTAATGGAACTTTGTCAAATAATAATACAGGTCCACCAAATATATGCGGAGGATTTACAACGGTTACTTTTACTTCTACCAGTACCACTGGTTGTGGAACTGCAACCTGCACTGCAACGTTCACGATTACAGCAGCGCCTGCGCTTGTTACAACCAAGCCAACAGCAGTAGATCTTACATCATGTAGTGATGCAACGGCGATCCAGTCAGCATACGATACCTGGAAGGCAGGCTTTACCGTAAGCGGCG
>JANXQO010000082.1 GCA_025353485.1 Chitinophagales bacterium | reverse complement strand
AATACTTATGGCAATACAAAAAATACCATTAAGCCGCAGGTTGATATGTACACTATCGATGGCAAAGATGTAATCGTGTTGGCAGAAGGACGTTTGGTAAACCTTGGTTGTGCAACAGGTCACCCAAGTTTTGTAATGAGTAATTCGTTCACTAACCAAACACTTGCCCAGATTGAGTTGTGGACAAACACCGATAAGTACGAGAACAAAGTGTATGTGCTTCCTAAAATATTAGATGAAAAAGTTGCACGCCTTCACCTTAAAAAAATTGGTGTGGTGCTGGATGAATTAACTGAAGAGCAATCATCTTACTTAGGCATAAGTAAAGTTGGTCCGTTTAAGCCGGAGCATTACAGATATTAATAAAAGCCGTTCAATAACAAAACCCATTTCGCAAGAGATGGGTTTTTTGATTTGGGGCTATGAGCAGCACAGCATTGCTGAACATTTGTTCGGGCTATTCATTACAAGCTGCTGCGCAGGCTTTTCATTTCTATCCCGCAGCTTTTCATCAGCATATCTTTGGGCAGCTTTAATTATGTTTTGTTGAAAGAAAGTTGGTTAATATTGATTCATCGAAGACGCAGTTTTATCTTTTGAAAAATTAGAAAATTTCTTTAATAGAATATTTTATGTCCATATTAGGAAGCAATGTATCTAAGGCTATTTGGAAGAATCATCTTTATACTTATAGCCCAACTTTATTTCAATATTTTGAAAAATATATTCCGATCCTGTTACCAGACGTTACAATTATTTTAACTCATAATTTATATGTGTGTCCGCTTTGCGTAAAAAATTATTTTTTTGAAACTTCAGAAGGTATAAAGGGGAATTCGGAATTTTCACTCGATCATGTACCACCAGAATCAGTTGGCGGCAAATTTAAAATTATAACCTGCAAGAAATGTAATAATAAATCTGGGGAATATGAGGCTGAATTATCGAAATTATTAAATTTCGGTTCGGTTCCAGACAAAAAATATAATTCGATTTTTCCTAAAATGAGTGTCGTGAAAAAAGATACTGGTGAAGAGTTTATAGCAGGTGTTCAATTAAATCATGGAAGTGTTAATATAAGTTTTAATAAAAAAGCAAAAGCGCATAACCTAATACTGAAAAAATTTTTAGACGATTTGCATTCTGGGAATGCTAAAAATTTAATTTTGAATGTTTCTACTCCAGATTTAAATAAAATTCATAAGGCACTTTTGAAATCTGCATACTTAATATGTTTTATTTGGTGGGGATATGAATTTGTTTATTCTAAAAATGGTGAAATGATAAGGAAGGTGCTAAATGAGGAAATAAAATATCCCGCAGTAGTGCCTACTTTATGGCACGAAACAAATAAAAATGTTTTGCCAAAAGGTGTAGGGATTCTGAAAAAGGAAAATGTAAAGCAATCATTTATTGTGAGTTTGGAAATTAAAAATAGTACAGAAAATTTTACAGCATCTGTGCTAATTCCAAACCCAACAGAACAAGGGTGGGATAAATTGTATGAGCTTGATAAATATGCAAAAGAAAAAACTCTTTCTGAATTTGAATGTTTTACTATTCCTAAAAGTGTAATGCCTAATGGATACACGTTTGCATGGAACAATTTTGAGACTGAGACAAACTAATTATTTCCTACTTCCACTGTAACATAATCAATATAGGTAGGATTTGATGCTAATGGAATAATTGATAAATTTTTTATACCAGGATAATTTTTATACCAAATATAACCAGGACCACCATCTGTAGGCGAACTGTTTGCCAAACCAAATATTTCAGGTGCTCCTTGAACAAAATAATTTGATAGTTTATCAAACTCAAACCAATATGCCTGTCCCATTGCATATAATATCGTAATAGTGCCTTTTCGATATTGAATAGAAAGACATTGTTTCAAATAAACATCAACACAATCTGTCTCGTTCTTCTTTATTTTATAAGGCTTACCTAATATATTGCTTACTTGTTCCGGTGATTTATTTAATAATAAATTTATATCAAAAAGTAATTTCTGTTTAGGAAGTTTATTAGTATTGCTTTTTGTAGTAGCAACTGCTAAATCTGAATTAGATTTTTGTGATTGTTGATTACAGGAAATAAATACCATTGCAACAAATAATATCTTTCTCATACTGATAAATTTAAAACAAGCTAATAATAAATTTGCCAATAAAATATATTATTTCCCACGCTATCCGTAGTATCTTAAAATAATAAAAGTACTGCTGTCCTGAGTTTGTAACTCAGGACATTTGCCCATGCTATCCTTAGTATGTCCAAATAATAAAAGAACCGCTGTCCGTAGTTTGTAACTACGGACCCCCACATTGGCGCAAGAATGGGGCTTAGCCTGTAGTTTAGCTTCTTGTGCCTATAAAAGAACTTCAAATATAAGTTAGCCAACCTAACAAAGTTTATACGGGCACAAGATGCTGTACACATTACCTCCGCCTCAATCTTGCGCCAGGATTCTTTTATATTTAGCCACTGTGGGTGTTCCCCGTGCTATCCTTAGTATCTTAAAATAATAACAGTATTGCTGTCCTGAGTTTGCAACTCAGGACATTCCAGTTTTAAAGAACGTCTTTTTTGCAAACTAAAGACAGCTTTGGCTTT
>JANXQO010000078.1 GCA_025353485.1 Chitinophagales bacterium | reverse complement strand
TGGAAGTGAAATTCAATGCCGCAGGGGATGCAATAATCGTGGCTTATACGCATGAGAATTTTTTATTAGAAAAAGAAAATTTTTAGTTTTATTACTCAATATAAATTTCCTGTAGAATATAAAGTTGTAATTAAATGATACTGCCTTTAATACCACTAACCCTGTAATCCCATAAATCATGGTTCAGACAACTATTTTGTCTCTGCCATTTTTACACATTTTCTCCCTTGGCATAAACATTGTCAATCCTATATAAAAATTATTAATCATGGGAAAGATAATAGGTATAGACTTAGGAACAACCAATAGCTGCGTTGCAGTTATGGAAGGTAATGAACCTGTAGTGATAGCAAACGATGAAGGCCGCAGAACGACCCCTTCGGTAGTCGCCTTTTTAAAAAATGGTGAAAGAAAAGTAGGTGACCCGGCAAAGCGCCAGGCCATTACCAATGCTCAAAACACTATCATGAGTGTTAAACGTTTTATGGGGCATAAATGGGATGAGGTTACAAGTGAGGCAGGGCACTGGAGCTACAAAGTTGTAAAAGGTGACAATAATACGGTTCGTATTGATATTGATGGCAGGCAATATACGCCGCAGGAAATTTCTGCAATGACGCTTCAAAAGATGAAGAAAACTGCAGAAGATTATTTAGGACAGGAAGTTACCGAAGCCGTTATTACAGTACCGGCGTATTTTAATGATTCACAAAGGCAGGCTACAAAAGAAGCAGGCGAAATTGCAGGTCTTACTGTTCGCAGAATAATTAATGAACCTACCGCAGCAGCCCTTGCTTACGGTTTGGATAAGAAACATAAAGATCAAAAGATAGCAGTGTTTGATTTGGGTGGTGGTACATTCGATATTTCAATTCTTGAATTAGGAGAAGGAGTCTTTGAAGTAAAATCAACAAATGGTGATACACACTTAGGTGGAGATGATTTTGATAAAGTGATAATGGATTGGCTTGCTGATGAATTTAAAAAAGATGAAGCAATTGATCTTCGTAAAGATCCGATGAGCTGGCAGCGTTTAAAAGAAGCCGCAGAAAAAGCTAAGGTTGAATTATCATCCTCCAGCGAAACTGAAATAAACCTTCCATATGTTACTGCAGTGGATGGTGTGCCTAAACACCTGGTTAAAAAATTAACCCGTTCACAATTTGAAAAACTTTCTGATGATCTTTTTACAAGATGTTTAAAGCCATGTGAGTTGGCAATAAAGGATGCAGGCATTGATAAATCAAAAATTGATGAAGTGATATTGGTAGGGGGTAGCACACGTATCCCTAAAGTGCAGGAAATTGTTGAAAATTTCTTCGGTAAAAAACCACACAAAGGTGTTAACCCTGATGAAGTAGTTGCCATTGGCGCAGCCATACAGGGTGGTGTATTAACCGGTGAAGTAAAAGATGTATTGTTGCTTGATGTTACACCGCTTTCTCTTGGTATAGAAACTATGGGAAGTGTGATGACAAGATTGATAGAAAGCAATACAACCATACCAACTAAAAAGACAGAAGTATTTTCTACAGCAAGTGATAACCAACCCGGTGTTCAGATACATGTTCTGCAGGGTGAAAGACCTTTGGCTTCTCAAAACAAAAGTCTTGGTACATTTAATTTAGATGGCATACCACCGGCACCGAGAGGCGTACCACAGGTAGAAGTAACTTTTGATATTGATGCCAATGGTATTTTACATGTAACGGCAAAAGATAAAGGCACAGGTAAATCTCATAACATCAGGATAGAGGCTGGAAGCGGCTTGAGCAAAGAAGAAATTGAAAAGATGAAGAACGAAGCAAAAGAAAATGAAGTAAGTGATAAAGAAGCAAAAGAAAAAATAGAAAAAATTAACCAGGCCGACAGTTTAATTTTCCAAACTGAAAAACAAATAAAAGAGTATGGAGATAAAATTCCGGCAGATAAAAAAGAGCCTATTGAAAGTGCGCTTACTAAATTAAAAGAGGCACATAAATCACAGGATATTACTGCGATTGATTCAGCCGTTGCAGAAATGAATACAGCCTGGACTGCAGCGAGTGAAGAAATGTATAAAGCAACACAAAGTGCAGGTGCAGAAGGCGGCGCTCCAAATGGTGACGGGCAACAACAGCAAGGCGGAAATGGAAAACAGGCACAAGGTGAAGGTGCTACAGCTGATAATGTTACCGATGCTGAGTTTGAAGAAGTAAAATAAATTTTTTTGG
>JANXQO010000053.1 GCA_025353485.1 Chitinophagales bacterium | reverse complement strand
GCAAAAAATCCCCAGCAATAACTTTTGGTATTTACAGCAAGAAGTGCAACGAAAAATAATATTTTTTTCACCCTGCTAAATTTACAACTAAAATAATTTTTAATAATTATAACCTGACAGCATCTTCAATTACTTCTGTTACACCTCCACTCATGGCAAACTTCATAGTTTGGGTAGAACTGATATTGGTTATTGGCCTTACTCTCTCTTTAGGAATAATGTATACATTACCCGCCACTGAATAGGCCATAGGTACATACACTGCAACAAAACCCTGAAGGCCAAACCGGCTCATATCTTCCTGTGTAATAAAACCTACCCTCCACACATCATTATTTTCCACGTTAGCCAGCACACTGTTTGTAAATTTCTTTTTACTGCCTGCAAAAGCCTCAAAAAAATCTTTTATAAAAGAATAAAAAAGTTTTATGCCCGGTGTTTTATCCAATAGTTTATCTATTACAGATAATATCCTGCTCATCATAAAAAATGAACTTAGGTAACCTACCAGCAATATAAAACCAACAATTATTATAAACCCAATGCCCGGAATATTAATAGCCGGTCGCAGGATGCTGTCAATTTTATCAAACACAACATAAATAGCATACACGGTAATAGTAGCAGGGCCCAGTATCAGCAACCCCTGTAAAAAATATTGTATAAGCTTTTGATAACGGATTGAGCGGGGCATAAAAATAAATTTATGGATGAAAGGTAAAATATATTGATGGAAACTTTGGTAACATAAAAAGTTTCCATAGTTTTGTGCCCTGTTATGGTAATGAAAGATCGCATAAAACAAAAAGCTGACGAATTGTTCAGGAGCTATGGAATAAAGTCAGTTACTATGGATGAGATAGCAACCCGGCTGGGAGTTTCTAAAAAAACTATTTACCAGTCATTTGCTGATAAAGATCAATTGGTTGACGAGGTGGTTGGGGAACTGCTTATTTACAATCAAACCTGTTGCAATAAGGACAGGGCAAAAGCTACTAATGCAATTCATGAAGTATTTCTTGCAATGGAAATGGTTAAACAAATGTTTGAGAATATGAACCCCGGCATTTTACATGATATTGAAAGAAATCATCCCAATACTTTTCAAAAATTTTTGCAACACAAAAACAAATTTCTTTTGCAGGTAATAAAAGAAAATATTGAAAGAGGTAAAAAAGAAACATTATACCGCAGCGATATCAATGCAGAAGTAATTGCCAGGGTTAGACTCGAAACCATGATGCTTCCTTTTAACCAGGAGATATTTCCTAAAAATAAATTTACTCTTGTTGATCTTGAACAACAGCTGATAGAATATTTCCTGTTTGGTGTTGCAACCATGAAAGGCCATAAAATAATTTTAAAATATCAGCAGCAAAGAAAAAAAGCAAAAAATGAAAACAAACCGGGCAATTAAATTTTTATTATTTATACTTTCATTTGCATACACTAAAAGTTTTGCACAACAAACAAATGCTTTTACAGCAAAGCAGGCAGTTGAGTATGCTTTAAAGAATTCTGTGCAGGTAAAAAACGCACTGCTCGATATACAAATACAACGGCAAACAAATAAAGAAATTACTGCCGCCGCATTTCCCCAGATTAACGGAAATGTTTCCATCAATGATTATCTTTCTATCCCTACAAGCCTTATCCCTGCTCAGTTTACAGGTGGCACTCCCGGAACATTTATTCCGCTAAAGTTTGGAACAAAATACAATACCTCTTTTGGTGGCGACCTGCAGCAGATATTATTTGACGGGCAGGTATTTGTTGGTTTGATGGCAAGAAAAAGGGCAATTGAATTCTCAACCAAGACAGCCGGGGTTACACAGGAAATGATAAAAGCAAATGTTTATAAAATTTATTATCAGCTGGCAGTAGGTTATAAACAAATTGAAAGCATTGATGCCAACATCGCCCGTTTTGAAAAATTATTACATGATACAAAAGAAATTTATAAAAATGGATTTGCAGAAAAGCTGGACGTTGATAAAGTAGAGGTTCAGTTAAATAATCTGAACACAGAAAAATTAAAAGCACAAAATCAATTAGAAGCAGGACTGGAGGCATTAAAATTTTTAATGAGCATGCC
Source organism: Chitinophagales bacterium (assembly GCA_025353485.1). Classification (GTDB taxonomy): domain Bacteria; phylum Bacteroidota; class Bacteroidia; order Chitinophagales; family Chitinophagaceae; genus Ginsengibacter. Next base: position 29,482 of record JANXQO010000053.1, on the reverse strand, counting down.
GCAAAAAGATAAATTGATTTTGACAGACAGCTTAAATGAAGAAGAATTAAAATCGAACACACTTAATGAAACGTATAATTATAGTGATAGAAAAGAATTTCAATTATTAACAATCGGATCTAAGCTATATGAGTTTAATGTACGAAGATATAAGCTGAGCAAGCTTCCTGTAGTATCAGGCTTTGTTAATTACAGTAAAAATGCCCAACGTCAAACGTTTGATTTTTTTAAGATTAACCAGCAATGGTTTACCACTTCTATAATTGGTTTAAAAATTAATGTTCCAATATTTGATGGAGGGGCAAAAAATGCAAGAATAGAAAAAGCAAAGCTTGAACTGCAAAAAAATACAAACAATATTGAACAACTAAAATTATCCATTGATAATGATGTAGAGCAGTCAAGGTTAAAAATGAAAACCGCCCTGGCAACTATGGAAAGCCAGAAAAGAAATATTCAGTTAGCCGAACAGGTGTACAAAACAACTAAATTAAAATATGAACAGGGACTTGGCAGCAACCAGGAAATATACAATGCACAAACAGAATTAAAAGTAGCGCAGAATAATTATTACAGTTCATTGTACGATGCTATCACTGCAAAAATTGATTATTTAAAAGCCGCCGGCAAATTATAAGTTATAAAATTTTTTAATAAAGCGAATATGCAAAAACTAAAATTAACAGCCTGGATAATTGGATTGATTCTTTTATCAGCTTGTGGATCCGGCAGTAAAAAAGAAAAGGACTCAGTTGTTACTGATAAAAAAGTGGAGCTTGAAAAATTAAAATCAGACAAAAATAAAACGGAAGAAAAAATAAAATCACTTGAAGCAGAAATTGCAAAGGTGGATACCGGCGCTGCTAAAAGCGAAAAGGTAAAGCTTGTAAACGTTATTCCTGTAACTGCTCAAAAATTTCAGCACTTTATTGATTTGCAGGGAAGGATAGACGCAGAAAATATTTCTTATATAAGTCCACGTGGTATGGGTGGGCAGGTAAGGCAACTCTTTGTAAAAAAAGGAGACCATGTAAAAAAAGGACAATTGCTTTTAAAACTCGATGATGTAATTGCACGCCAGAACGTAGTGGCAATGAACCAAAGCATGGGTACCGTAAAAACACAACTCGATCTTGCACGATCAGTTTACCAGCGCCAGAAAAATCTTTGGAACCAAAACATAGGAACTGAAGTACAGTTGCTGCAGGCAGAAACAAATGTAAAGAGCCTGGAAAACCAGCTTAAAGCAATGCAGGCAAATGTAAAAACCGCACAGGAGCAGGCAAACCTCAGCAATGTTTACAGTGATGTTTCCGGTGTTGCAGATGAAGTGAACATTCACGTTGGCGAAACATTTACAGGTTCACCAATGGCAGGGATTAAAATTATAAATACAAGTAATCTTAAAGTTGTTGTTGACATCCCTGAAAATTATTTAAGCCGGGTAAAAAAAGGTACCCCTGTACAGGTTGTCGTTCCTGATGTAAATAAAACGTATAACACTGCCATATCCATAATAAGCCAGTCAGTAAGTTCTACAACAAGAGGCTATAGTGCAGAAGTAAAAATTTCTTACGATGCTTCTTTAAAACCGGGGCAGTCTGCTCAGGTTAAAATTTTAGATTATTCAAATGCAAATGGAATAGTCATTCCGGTAAATCTTGTACAAAGTGATGAGAACAGTAAATATGTTTATGTGCTGGAAAAAATTAGTAATGGAAAAACAATTGCAAAAAAGAAACAGGTAGTTATTGGTGAAGTGTACGGTGATAAAGTAGAAATTAAACAAGGCTTAACTGCAGGTGAACAACTGATAAGTGAAGGGTATCAGAGTTTGTACGAAGGGCAATCAATTACAACAAGTGCACTATAACCCTCTATCCGGAAATCTATCGGGACCCTAAAGGGAGACTTGGAAAGTTTATAAAAATTGATGAAGAAGAAATAATTGATGAAGTGGAAGAATAAATGTTTGAGCGCATTCTAAAGTACCGCTCCCTCTCCAAAAGGAGAGGGAGAAGGAGGGTGAGGTGTAACTAACTGCTGACTACTAAAATATTTTTATGAATTTTATTGAAGGAGTAAAAGAAAAATTTAAGGAATTCAAACCCACATCATGGGCTGTTGATAACCGGACAGCAATTTATATTATTGCGATATTGATAACACTTTTTGGGTTGTACAAATTTAATACAATGCCCAAGGAGCAGTTCCCTGATATTGTAGTGCCCACCATAAGTGTAACCACGCTTTACGTGGGAAATTCTCCAAAAGATATTGAGAACCTTGTAACAAGGCCGATAGAAAAACAATTGAAAGGTATCAGCGGCGCCAAGGTTAAAAAAATTACGAGCACATCGCAGACAGATTTTAGTTTGATCATTATTGAATTTGATACCGACGTAAAAACTGAACTGGCTAAATTAAAAGTAAAAGATGCTATAGATAAAGCACAAACTGATCTTCCCAACGATCTTACTTCACAACCCAATGCACAGGAATTTGCATTTAGTGAAATGCCTATCATGTTTGTAAATATCAGCGGCGATTATGATGGCGTTAAGCTTAAATATTTTGCAGATAAAATGCAGGATAAGTTTGAAGAACTTTCCGAAGTAACCCGTGCAGAAATTGTTGGTGCTCCGCAAAGAGAGATACAGGTAAATATTGATCCTTACAAAATGGAAGCAGCAAGAGTAAGCTTCACAGATGTTGAAAATGCCATCAGCCGCGAGAATCATGATATCACAGGCGGCCTGGTTGAAGTTGGAAAGATGAAGCGTACACTAAAAATAAAAGGACAGTTTACCAGTGCATTAAATCTTCGTGATATAATTGTACGCAGCAGTGCAAGAGGCGCAAGTGTTTATTTAAAAGATATTGCTGAGTTGATTGATACTGTAAAAGAAAAAGAAAGTTATGCCCGTTTGGATGGTAAAAATGTAGTAACCATAAATATTGTTAAGCGTGCCGGAGAAAACCTGATAAGTACCGCCTCCAAAGTAAAAGAGATTGTTGCACAGATGCAAAAGGATGAAGAATTACCGCCGTCATCAAAATTGAAAGTAGTTATTACAGGCGATCAAAGTAAAGCAACCGCAACTTCTTTTAATGATCTTGTAAATACAATTATCATTGGTTTTGTGCTGGTATTGCTGGTGCTTATGTTTTTTATGGGAGTTACCAATGCATTTTTTGTTGCGTTAAGTGTGCCGTTAAGTGTGTTCGTGGCATTTATGTTTTTACCCATTGCAGATGCAATTATTGGCACCAGTGTTACCCTCAATTTTATTGTTTTGTTTGGCCTGCTCTTCGGATTAGGAATAATTGTGGATGATGCAATTGTTGTTATTGAAAATACGCACCGTATTTATAACAACGGAAAAATTCCTATTATCAGAAGTGCCAAAGGGGCTGCAGGAGAGGTTTTCATCCCGGTGCTTGCAGGTACGGCAACAACATTGGCACCGTTCTTTCCATTGCTGTTCTGGAAAGGTATTATTGGTAAGTTCATGATATATCTTCCAACAATTTTAATTCTTACGCTGGCTGCCTCGTTGATAGTTGCCTTTATTTTCAACCCTGTTTTTGCAGTAAGCTTTATGAAGCCTGAAGGAAAAGAATATGAGCAATCCAAAAAAAGTTTATACAAAGAATGGTGGTTCTGGGCCGTGATCACATTTGCTGCACTTATGCATGTAAGCGGTGCTCATGGTTTTGCAAACTTCCTTTTATTTCTTGCATTGCTTGCAATCCTTAACCGTGTATTGTTTAGAAATATTATTCATGCCTTTCAGACAAGAATTTTGCCTTCGTTAATGAACCGGTACGAAAAATTATTGGGTTGGGTATTGAAAGGTTACAGACCTGTATGGATGCTGGTGAGCTTATTTTTATTGTTCTTTGTATCAATTGGATTATTGGTTTTAAGAGGAAATAAATCAACTTTCTTCCCCAGCGGCGATCCTAATTTTATTTATGTGTATTTAAAAATGCCGGTAGGTACTGATATAAAAGTTACTGATAGTGTTACGCATGTTTTAGAAGGCCGTGTATATAAGGTTTTGGAAAAGGAAAACCCCGGCACAGAAGGAAGTATTGTGGAAAGCATAATTGCTAATGTTGCCAACAGCGCAAATAATCCAAGAGCCAATAACAGGAGTGTTCAGCCTAACTTAGGACGGATACAGGTTTCATTTGTTGAATATGCAAAGAGAAATGGCAAGCATACATTGCCTTATCTAAATGCAGTGCGTGAAGCAATGAAAGGCATACCCGGTGCAAGTATAGAGGTAGCCAAGGAAGATGGGGGGCCGCCAACTGATCCGCCGGTGAATGTTGAAATTGTGGGCGACCAGTTTGAAGAAATTGCAAAGGTGGCAACTAATCTGCAAAATTATTTAGACACTAACCAGATATATGGAATAGAAAATTTAAAAATGGATGTTGATCTCAACAGTCCTGAAATTACTGTTAACATAGATCGTGAAAAAGCCATGATGGAAGGATTAAGTACCGGCCAGATTGGTTCACAGATACGCACTGCATTGTTTGGTAAAGAAGTAAGCAAATTAAAAGAAGGAGAAGATGAATATAAGATCCAGGTACGCTCTTCTGATTTTCAACATAAGAATGTTACTGACCTTATGAACATGCGTGTAACTTTTATGGATATGAATACGATGCTGGTAAAATCAATCCCTATCAGCTCCGTTGCTACCATTGATTATACAAATACATCCGGCGCCATTGCCAGAAAAAATGTTAAGCGTACCATCCAGTTACAATCAAATGTTTTGGATCCTTCCATGGTAGGCAAAGTAAATGAAGAGCTTGCTGTAAAGATCGAAGATTTTAAATCAAAAAATAAAATACCTGCTGATGTTACCCTACGCCAATCCGGGCAGGGAGAGCAGGAAAAAGAAACGCAGTCATTTTTAGGTATGGCATTAATTATTGCCCTGGGATTAATATTTTTAATTCTTGTGTTACAATTCAATTCGCTGAGTAAACCATTTATTGTATTAACAGAAATATTCTTTTCTGTTATCGGTGTGTTTTTGGGGTATGCTTTTACAGGCATGACGATAGCCACGATTATGTTAGGTGTAGGCATTATTGGCCTTGCAGGTATTGTAATTAAGAACGGAATTTTATTGATAGAATTTACTGATGAATTGAGAAGCAGAAAAGTGCGCACAAGAGAAGCGGCAATACAGGCAGGCCGTATTCGTATAATACCGGTAATGCTTACTGCTATTGCAACTATTTTAGGATTGCTTCCACTGGCTGTTGGTTTTAATATAAATTTTGTTTCTTTCTTCCAGCATTTAAATCCGCATATTTTCTTTGGGGGTGACAGTGTTGTGTTTTGGGGGCCACTTAGCTGGACAATTATTTTCGGTTTGATATTTGCCTTCTTCCTCACACTGGTAATGGTACCAAGTATGTATATAATTGCAGAACGTTTACGCAGGCCAATGGATAAATTCTATGGAACCAAATTCGTTGCACTGTTTGGTTTTACAGGGCCGCTGTTCTTTGTGTTTGTTGGTATAATGTACCTGGGAAGAAGGATACAGGGAAAGAGAGTATGGAATGGATTGTTGAAAGAGAGAAAGAGAATACTTTAAAAAATGATATTTGTTTTAAATGCCGGTAAATTATTGCCGGCATTTTTTATTTAGAGACATATTAATAAAAAAAATTTAAAACTTAAAAACTAAATACAGATTGTATTCAATTTTAGTTTTTTTACGTTAATTAAGGGCATCTCTAATTACTGAACTTTCCAAAAGTTGGTAATTATAAACTAACGCCTAACGCTTAATTTAAACTTTTGGAAAGTTTAAACTTACTGTTATTAGAGATTCCCTTAATTTATTCTTTGCTAAACCTGCCCACTTCCAATGCTTATCCGCTTTAAAACAAAAATGGACTTTGATAAGTAGAACATTGTATAAGATGAACAAAGGTTTATTAAAAAATATTTCCTACACATCCAACTCGATCCACACAGGAGCATGATCACTTGATTTTTCCCAGCCACGAACAAAGAGATCAACACCTGCTGCATGCAATTGTTTTTCAATTGCAGGGCTAAGCAAAAAATGATCTATACGTAAGCCTGCATTACGGCCATAAGCATTGCGGAAATAATCAAAGAATGTACAGATAACATCAGTGGGATATAATTTTCGTATAGCATCCGTCCATCCCTGTGCAACAAGGTTATGAAAAGCTGCACGAACTTCAGGACGAAACAAGGCGTCATCCACCCAGCGCTCAGGTTTGTAAGCATCCAGTTCTGTTGGCATTACATTATAGTCGCCGGTTAATACCACACGTTTACCGGAAGCAATATGTTCTGCAGCATGCAAAGTCAATCTTTCAAACCATTTCATTTTATACTCCAGCTTTGGTCCTGGCGCCGGATTGCCATTTGGCAGGTAAAGACAACCGATGATAATATCATTTACAGTTGCTTCAATATAGCGGCTGTGGCTGTCTTCAGGATCTCCCGGCAGCACACGTCTTATCTCCACAGGCTTTTCATTTCTTGCAAGAATAGCTACACCGTTCCAGCTTTTTTGTCCATGCCAAATGGCATTGTAACCGGCATCGTTTATTGCCTGCAATGGAAATTTTTCTTCCGGTGCTTTCAACTCCTGCAGGCAAACAACATCAGGCGCAGTTTCATTTAACCAGCGCAGCAATACGGGTAACCGGCCATTAACTCCATTCACATTGTAGGTTGCTATTTTCATTTTGTAAGTAATTTAATTTTTAAAAGAAATTATTTTATGTTGAATGATCTGATCATCATAACATCAAATTAGTTTGGTGTTATGAAAATAAGCAAAGTGCTGCGATAAAATAATACCTCACTTTTTTTCGTCAGTTATCATCAGCCCTACTTCTCCCGGTTTAATTCAGGAACATTTATTTTTTTGCGTTAGTACAAATAAATATTCTACATTTATTATTGATACTTATCCTTTGCATTACTTCACGTACCCTGTAAATTTTATTTAACCATTTAAAACTTTAAAACTGTGAAGCAATTAAAATTATTATCAACACTTGGTATTGCATGTGTTTTTCTTTTTTCTTCCTGCGGCGGCGATGAAGAAAAAGCTACAGACAAAACCACAACTACTGACACTACTGCAACTACTACCAACACTGAATCAACCGTTGTAACCACGCCGCAAAATATAGTGATCATATGGCAAAAGGTGGCCGACTTTGCAAAATGGAAACCCATTTATGACGGGCATGACACCGCACGGCTGTCCCATGGCTTACATAATTATATTATAGGCCGCGATGTGAATGACAGCAATACGGTACTGGTAGCACTTAAAGCAGATGATATTGCTAAAGCAAAAGCATTTGCCAAAGACCCCGGCCTTAAAGCAGCAATGCAAAAAGGCGGCGTAACAGGTGCACCAACCATTTTATTTAATACGATAGTGTACCAGGACAACGCAAAGAATATGTCTGACCTGCGGAGCATGACCAACTTCACCGTGAAAGACTGGGATGCCTGGAAAAAAGGGTTTGAAAGCCACAGGCAAACACGTACAGATAATGGTTTAACCGACAGGGCTTATGGTTATGATGTTGATGATAACCATAAAGTAACAGTAGTGGTGGGGGTAAATGATACAGCCAAAGCAAATGCATTCTGGAAGTCAGACCTTCTCAAACAACAAAGAGCCGAAGGTGGCGTTGTGGGAGAAGTGAAAAGACATGTGTACCGTGTAGTGCAGAAATATTAATTATCTCAAGGTTTATAATAATGCCATCTTTAAAAAGGTGGCATTTTTTTTTGCCATTACTTAACTTTTTTAAATAACTTAAACTAACGATCATGAAACGTTTACTCTTTTATTTTACTGTTGACCGGATTCTTTATTTGCGGACCTGCATATGAAAGACCGGAGCGGCGTTACAACGGAGTTAGTACGGAGTTAGCACAAGCCTTGCTAAGGTTTTTATATGTTTCATTTCGTATTCGATTACTGTCACATTGGCCTTCGTCAAGAGTTATGTGCATAGCCATGAGATACTGTTGAATGATCCTTACTTACAAATACCTTTATTTAATTTTAAGGCGATAAGATTAAATACATTTAATTATAATTAACTTTAGGGGGCTATAGTTAATTATAAATTTTTAAATTAAAGGTTCTGATGGATATTAAAGATTTCAAAGCCGGTGCATTTATTCAACAGTCTACAGGTTATAAAAGTTTTATTCCAAATGGAGTTGACCAAACTTTTACGTGGGAAGACTCCGCAATTAATATTTTATTGGAGAAAGCCACATTGCAATTGGGCGGCTTAAACAGCTTTTCTCAATTTGTTCCGGACATTGAACTATTTATAAGAATGCATATAATTAAAGAAGCAACTGTAAGCAGCAGAATTGAGGGAACGCAAACTAATATTGAAGATGCACTGGTAACAAAAAATGAAATCAATCCTGAAAAAAGAAATGACTGGCAAGAGGTGAACAATTATATAAAAGCAATGAACCATGCTATTCCGCGTATGGAAAAACTTCCGCTGTCATCAAGGTTATTTAAAGAAAGCCACAAAATACTTTTAGAAAGTGTGAGAGGCGAACATAAGCTGCCGGGAGAATTCAGATCATCTCAAAACTGGATCGGCGGCGCATCCATTAATGATGCTGTATTTATACCACCTCCCTTCAGGGAAATAGACTGGCTAATGGGAGACCTGGAAAATTTTATTCATAGTAATAAAGTTGCTGTTCCTCATCTGATAAAAATTGCAATAGCACATTACCAGTTTGAAACCATACATCCATTTCTTGATGGTAATGGACGCATAGGAAGATTAATGATAACACTTTACTTAATAAGTAATAAAATAATTGAAAGACCCATATTATATTTATCAGATTTTTTTGAAAAACACAAAGGCCTTTATTACGACAATCTGATGGCAGTAAGAAGAAAAAATGATCTTACACAATGGATAAAATTTTTTCTTGAAGCAGTAAATCAAACATGTGAGATTGCTGCAAAAAGTTTGCAAAAAATTATGCAGTTGCGGCAAGACTGCCAGGGGAGCAGGATAATTACTTTGGGAAAAAAAGTTCCTAATGCAAAAAAATTATTAGATCATTTATTTACCCAGCCTATTGTAAAGGCACAGGATGTTGCACATCTTTTAAAAGTTTCACAGGTTTCTGCATATAAAATAATTGGTGATTTTGTAACCGCAGGGATATTAAAAGAAACTACCGGCTTTAAGCGAAACAGGTATTTTATTTTTCAGGAATATTTAGATATTTTTCACAGATAATGCATAGCCATGAGATCCTGATATATAATAATAATCTTCCTCTATCGGGATCTCCACCCAACTCCCCAAACCTTTTTGAATATCCCCGCTAAGGACACTAATTTCTGATATAGGACAAAAATCAATTTTTTTGTCACATATTAAAAAAATACAGAACAAAACTTTGCTAATTCTGAACAGAAAAGAACAATATATTTACCCCACAAAAAATTAAAACATGCCAATACAAAACCACGAAATAGATTATAAAATTTACGGAGAAGAACTGCAGTTTGTAGAAATAGAACTTGACCCCCATGAAACGGTTATTGGTGAGCCGGGAAGTTTTATGATGATGGATAACGACATAGAGATGAAAACATTATTTGGCGATGGCTCGCAAAGCAGCCAGCAGGGCGGTTTGCTGGGCAAGCTTATGAGCGCCGGTAAAAGATTGTTGGTAGGCGAAAATTTATTTATGACCGCATTCACCAATACCGGGCAGGGTAAAAAGACGATAAGTTTTGCAGCGCCCTACACAGGTAAAATAATCCCGCTGGATCTTTCTAAATACAATGGAAAAATAATTGCACAAAAAGATGCTTTTTTATGTGCAGCAAAAGGCGTGAGTGTGGGAATAGAATTTCAAAGAAAACTCGGCACAGGAATTTTTGGCGGCGAAGGTTTTATTATGGAAAAATTAGAAGGCGATGGAATGGCATTTGTTCATGCCGGTGGTTATGTTATAGAAAAAGAATTAAAAACAGGTGAGCTTTTAAAAATTGATACCGGATGTGTAGTGGCCTATACTGCAGGCATTGACTTTGACATTGAATTTATCCGCGGCATACGCAACTTTATGTTTGGCGGCGAAGGATTGTTTTTTGCAATACTTCGTGGGCCGGGCAAAGTATGGATACAATCATTACCCATCAGCAGGCTTGCAGGCAGGCTTATGCAATACGCAACAGTTACCCGCAAAGAAGAAGGAAGTATTCTTGGCGGACTTGGAAATTTATTGGATGGCAGCGAATGATCCATGGTCTAATCATTTTGTTTGCCAATAACCACAGAGAGCACGGGAATGCATTAACTGCGCAGAGATTAGAACATTTTTCTGCGAAATCTTTATTTACTTCTTTTCTGCGATAAAAAATAAAATGAAAAATAAATTCTGCAATAAAAAAAGGCCGCCCTGATATGACAGCCTCTTTCAAAAATAAAAATTAATAATTCATTACTGCGTTACAGGATTTCCGTCAGCATCTAACCCAACAATATCATACCCTAATTTTTGCAGGCCCCGTAATATTCTTGCCTTGTCACCAACCAAAACAATATTAGAGCGAAATAAAAATTGCTGTTGAAAGATTATGCCGGTGAAATTATTTTAAATAAAATATCTGATGCAGGAGAATAACCAACGACTTTTATCTTATTGTTTTAATTTGCATTTATGATATTAGTAACCGGCGGATCCGGGCTTGTGGGCTCAGAATTAATTTCTCAGTTACTTGCACAGGATAATAAAGTAAAAGCAATTTACAACAGTACACCTCTTACTATCAGTCATCAAAATTTAACCACGATCAATTGTGATATTATGGATACTGCTGCATTGGAGGAAGAAATGCAGGGAGTAACCCGGATCTATCATTGTGCAGGAATAGTTTCATTCAATAAAAAAAATAAAACCAACTTATTAAAAGTAAATATTGAGGGAACTGCAAATGTTGTAAATGCTGCATTAGATGCAGGCGTAAAAAAAATAATTCATGTAAGTTCTGTTTCTGCATTGGGGCGTATTAGGGAAAATGAAACCATTACTGAAGAAATGAACTGGACTGAAGAAACCAGTAACAGCTTATATGGAAAATCAAAATATTTAGGAGAGTTGGAAGTATGGCGGGGAATTGGCGAAGGGCTGGAGGCGGTAATTGTAAACCCGTCTATTATACTTGGAGGCAATGATTGGAGTAAAGGGTCATCAGAAATTTTCAAATCAGTGTACAATGAATTTCCGTGGTATACAGAAGGTGTTACCGGTGTTGTGGATGTTAGAGATGTTGCACGGGCAATGATCCTGTTAATGAATAGTGAAATAAACAGGGAGCGGTTTATTTTAAATGCTGAAAATTTATCTTACAAAAAAATTTTTACATGTATTGCAAATTGCTTTGGAAAAAAAATACCACAAAAAAAAGTTACCCCGTTTATTGCAGCAATGGTTTGGAGATGGGAAGCAATGAAATCAATGTTTACAGGAAAAGATGCTTTGGTAACAAAAGAAACGGCACGTACAGCCCTTGCCAAAGTTTATTTTGATAACACTAAATTTTTAAAAGCATTACCCGGTTTTACGTTTACGCCAATTAACGAAACCATTAAAAACACCTGTGCAACCTTACAACAAATATATCATCTATAAGTACAACATATTCATAACTAAATTACAATGAAACAATTTCTTTTGCTTTTTGCTTTTTGTTTTTTTTCAACCACCATTTTTTCGCAGACAAATAATTACACCATCGCAGGTAAGGTTATTGATAAGAATACAAGGTTACCATTACGGGCAGCATCAGTATTTGCGCAAAACACAACTTTTGGTGTGGCCGCAGATGCTGAAGGAAATTTTAAATTGAAATTGCCAAATGGCGGTTATGAACTGATTGTGACCTTTACAGGGTATGAAACCGAAAGCCTGCGTATCAACAATGCAACGGCTGATAATAAAGATTTAGTAATTGAAGTAAAACCAAAAGAAAAGTTTTTACAGGAAGTTTCTATTGTAGCGTCAAATGAAGTAAAAGATGGATGGCTGAAGTACGGGCAATTTTTTACTGAAAATTTTATTGGTAAAAGCGAGTTCAGTCAGCAAACATTTATAAAAAATCCTGAGGTTTTAAAATTTTATTTCAGTAAAAAAAGAAACCGGTTAAAAGTTTTAGCATCAGAGCCTTTACTGGTAGAAAACTTTGCATTAGGATACAACATAAAATTTGCAATAGATTCTTTTACTTATGAATACCAAAATAATACGGCCCAGTTTATAGGCTATCCATTATTTGAAGAAATGCAGGGCACCGCTGAAAAAGGAATTGTATGGCAACAGAACAGGAACAAAGCATACAGCGGTTCTCTGTTACATTTCATGCGTAGTCTTTATAACAGAACATTGGCGGATGAAGGATTTGAAGTGCAGTTTCTTGTAAAAAATAATGATGAAGAAATGACCATCCCGTTAAAAAATCCTTATCTCGCTTTAAACTATTTAAAAGATGATAGCGCTAATATAGTTGTATTTCATCCTAATCAACCTGACATGATCGTGCTGTACACTAAAGCAAAACCGGAGCAGGCATATTTAAATTTTGATCCCAAAGCAAAAAAAGATTTCCAGGCTTCCACAGTAAGTATTATTAAGGGTGAGTCGGTAGTGATTGAAGAGAATGGATACTTTTTTGAACAGGCAGATATCACATCAAATGGCTATTGGGGCTTTCAAAAAATTGGCAACATGTTACCGTATGATTACAAACAGCAATAACTATTACACGAATTAAAAAGATGTAGATAATTTGTGCTATTTTTCTTTGCCTGGTAAATTTTTTACCCTTTCCCAAATTTCGGGTAAGCGTTTTATTAACACAAGTTCTTTTCGCTTGTTGTAAAATTCTTCAATCGGTGTTCCCCAATATGTTTTATTTCCTTCAATACTTGATGTAATACCAGCCTGCCCCATTACTACCGCATTGTCTCCAATTGTAATCGTTTTATTTACACCAACCTGTCCCCAAAGCATAACACCATCACCAAGTTTAGTTCCACCGGCAATACCTACCTGCGCTGCAATAATGCAATTTTTTCCAACGGTTACTTCATGGCCAAGATGTATTAAATTATCAAGTTTTGATCCCTGTCCGATTTTTGTATCTGCGCTAACACCGCGGTCTATCGTGCAATTGGCACCTATCTCCACATCGTCTTCTATTATTACCCGTCCGCAGCTTTGCATTTTTTTATGCCAAACATCCCTATCCTTTTTTGAATTAAAATAAAATGCATCACTGCCAATTACAGTACCGGAATGAACAACAACATTATTACCAATAATACAATTATCATAAACAGAAACATTGGGATGAATAATACAATTGTTACCAATGTTCACATTATTACCGATAAAAACATTTGGCATTATAGTAGTGTTCTTACCAATAACAGCAGTATAACTTATCATTTTTTTTGCAGGAACAAATGCATTAAAATGGTTTACAATTTTTAAATATGCTTCAAAAGGTTCCTCTACAACTAATAATGTTTTGCCTTCAGGCACTTCCATTTTTTTATTGATGATTACGAAGCTGGCGTCACTGTTTAAACATTTACTATAATATTTTGGATGATCAACAAAAACAATATCACCGGGTTCAACAGAATGTATTTCGTTAATGCCTGTTGCTTCTGCAGTTTCATTACCCAGCAGTTCTGCATTAATTAATGAAGCGATCCATTTTATTGAAACAGGTGCAGGAAGTTTCATGTCGTATTTTTTATGTAATCAAAGGTACAGGTTGAAAATCAGGTGTGTTGTCAATCTTCTTAACAAAAAATAAAAAAATAATTTTTAATCATATCCATCGGTAAAACATGGTTTTTAGTGAAAATAAAATTTACTTTCTAATTCGATATTCAAAAATTAGTTTTATTGATTGTAAAAATATTTCCTTTAAAACGTAGTGTACATTGACCTTTCAGAGAAATAAATGCGGATTGTAAAATATAAATACAATAAAAAATTAAAAGAAATCAATTAAAAAATTAAAAATTTTTTGTAAAAACCTGTTTCCTTATCCACAACAAAAAATAAAATGTTGATAAAAAAGTTGCAAAAAATTTTCGAGTTAGAAAAAATTATTTTTATTATTGTGTAAGGAAATCTTTTCCTATACTTACTAACCCATCCATATAGCAAGGCCCGTCACTAAAAAGTCGGGCTTTATTATTTTACAAATTTCTTATTTCAATTTTTTGTCACCGCATTTTTTTTTGAAAAAATTGAATGTGCCGGTCATCAACAGATCAATGAAAATTTTATCTCAGCAGGAATTGTATAACTTGCTGACATAAAAAATAATTAGTTCTATGTTAAAATCAATGACAGGCTTTGGAAGATCAGAACAAACACTTAACGATAAAACTTTTTTAGTTGAAATAAAATCGCTCAACGGAAAACAGTTTGAAACATATTTAAAAATTCCGCAATTATTAAAAAGTTATGAGTTTGATGTAAGAAATATATTGCAGGAAAGTTTGCTTCGCGGTAATGTTGATTGCCTTATAACAATAAAACAAAATGGTTCCACTAAACCGGTTGTGATAAATACTGACCTGATAAAATCTTATTATCATCAAATAGAAACATTGGCAGGCGAACTGAATATTGATACCAATTCTGTATTAAGTGCATTACTAAGGCTGCCCGAAGTAGTAACTCCTGTTAATGAAGTTTTAGCAGAGGATGACTGGAATGAATTAAAAAAAGTTATAGCGCAGGCATTAAAAGAATTAAATCATCACCGCACTGATGAGGGCAAATCAATAGAAAAAGAATTATTGCTCAGGATAAAAAATATCAATTCGCAGGAAGAAGAGATTTTACAATTAGAACCTAAGCGCAAAGAGAGGATGAAAGAAGAACTGGTAAGATTGCTGGAGGAGAATGTAGGAAAAGAAAACTATGATGCTAACAGGCTTGAGCAGGAACTAATTTATTATGTTGAAAAAATTGACCTTCGCGAAGAGCAGGTAAGGCTTGCCAACCATTGTGAATATTTTAAAACGATTTTAAATGATAATGAGGAGAGCAAGGGTAAAAAATTATCTTTTGTATTGCAGGAAATTGGGCGTGAAATAAATACCACCGGCTCCAAAGCCTATGATGCTGATATTCAAAAATGTGTTGTGCTGATGAAAGATGAACTGGAAAAATTAAAAGAACAAATTCTGAATGTTTTATAACCTGAATGATAAACAATATTTTTGCAGTAAATAACCCGATTGAAAAAATTCTTCTTCATAATTCTATCTTCTTTACTTTTTATTTCCTGCGCCAAAATAGGTGTATTCGAAAAAACAGCGCAGATATCTGAGCAGATGTGGTTTAATAACAATAAGCCTTCCTTCACATTTACAATAGCAGATACCACCGCTACATATAATGTATATATTGTTTTGCGCCATACAGATGCTTATAACTACAATAACCTGTGGCTTACCTTGGGTTCGCAGGCGCCAACAGACAGTATACGTTTTCAAAATATAAATATTGAATTAGGTAACGATGCAAAAGGTTGGGAAGGCACAGGTATGGATGATATTTTTGAAATAAGAAAAAACATTACCCCGGGACCTGTACCGTTTAAAAAAGCAGGCAACTATACCTTCACCATTGCGCAGATCATGAGAGAAAATCCCTTAAAACATATTTTAAATGTTGGTATCAGGGTTGAGAAAGTAAATCTATAACCCATGGCTTACAGCTCACAACTTACAGCTTCTCTAAAAATAAAACGGCTACGGACTATTTACATTCTTTATTGGATCTTGCTTGCTTATATCATTGCAGCGCTTGTTTGGTGGTTCATTGCATTAAGCAGCCAAAACCAAATGATGACGGATTACAAACTAAGTGAATTAAATCCTGCAAAACCTGATGATCAAAAAGAGATAGGTAAAATAAAAGACGAGAAGCGCAGGAAGACAGGGCAATATATAGGAGAAGGGGTAACATTTCTTTTACTGATAGTTGTAGGTGCAGTTGTAGTTTTTAGGGCTGTGCGAAGGCAGTTTAAGCAATCGCAACAACAGCAAAATTTTATGATGGCACTAACCCATGAACTAAAAACTCCCATTGCTATTGCTAAACTAAATCTTGAAACGCTGCAGAAACATAAACTTTCTGAAGAACAGCAACAGCTACTCATTTCAAATACACTACAGGAAGCAGGGAGGTTAAACACGCTTTGCAATAATTTATTGCTGGCAAGCCAAATAGAAGCCGGAGACTACACAGTAACAACTGAAAAAATTGATCTTTCCGGATTGGTTACAGAAAGTGTAAATGACTTTAAAATGCGTTTCCCAAAACGACATATTATTTCAGATGCAGCCCATGATATTTACCTAACCGGCGACAGGCTTCTGTTACAAATGGCGATAAATAATCTTATAGATAATGCGTTAAAATATTCAGCTAAAGAAGAAAAAATTGAGATTAATTTAAAAAAAGAAAATGATCAAATAAAACTTTTAATTAAAGATGAAGGCAAAGGAGTTGCGGATGATGAAAAGAATAAAATATTTAATAAATTTTACCGGGTAGGAAATTTGCATACCAAAGAGGCAAAAGGCACCGGCCTTGGCTTATATCTTACAAAGAAAATTGTTGAGCAGCATAATGGTTATATTAGTATAACAGATAATGACCCGCTGGGAAGTATTTTTGAAGTTAAATTATAATATGCCTGAAAAAAAACTTTCAATATTATTGGTAGAAGACGAAGAAAATTTACATGAAGCGCTAAAATTAAATTTAGAGCTGGAAGGATATGAAGTTACTTCGGCTTTTGATGGCCCACATGCTTTAAAAGCTGTAGAAAATGAATATTTTGATTTAATAATTATGGATGTAATGCTTCCTGAGCTTGACGGGATAAGTGTTAGCGAGAATATCCGGCTGCAGGGAAATGAAGTTCCCATTTTAATATTGAGCGCAAAAAACAGCAGTGCAGATCGTATACTTGGTTTAAAAAAAGGCGCAGATGATTATCTTACCAAACCCTTTAATCTTGAAGAATTATTATTACGGGTAAATAAACTTATCCATAAGAGCAGGCGTATCTCCTCAAAAGAGGCTGTTGCAGATGAATATAATTTTGGTAAGAACAATATTAATTTTAAAGCGTTGGAAGGCACCAATAAACAGGGTAAAAAAATTGCACTTACAAAAAAAGAGGCAATGTTGCTGAAGCTGCTTATAGAAAATAAAAATGAAGTGGTGGCAAGAGAAAAGATATTACAGGCTGTATGGGGTTATAATGTTTATCCCACAACAAGAACGATAGATAATTTTATTTTAAACTTCAGGAAATATTTTGAAGATGACAGCCGTAACCCGAAATATTTTCATTCGGTAAGGAGCATTGGATACAAGTTTACTGACGTATAGCTCGTGAAACGTGAAAAGTGAAACGTGAAAGAAAAATAATATTTCACGTTTCGCCACATCTTAGCAGATCTGTTTATCAAGCAGCGACACCACTTCGCTTGCCTTTTCGTACACTTGCTGCATTTGTTTTTCAGAAGAAACAGGCGCATATAAGTTAAGTTCTATATCTTCTAACAACGAGTTTACCAATAAAGTTGTACCAACTCCTACATTGCATTTATCCATTCGCTCATTAATTTTTTTCTTGGTTAATTCTTCAGGCGCAACTTTTAATTTCTTAGATAAATATTTGTGCAATGCAACATCCAGCACTTTATAAAACTGAGTATCCCCTGTCGTAAGTTTATTCTCTGCATCTGCCAAAGGGTTTGCAGGAATAATAAATTCATTTATTTCTTCAGCTTTATTTGCAGGCAAAATCGTGTGCTCATTGTCAATAAGAGGTTTCCCCTTTTTATTCTTTACAAATAATATCATTGCTACGCATAATAAAACCAGTACCCCGATTAAATAAATCCGGCCCCGATAGCTATCGGGATAAATAAAGTCATACCAATTTTTATTTTTTGTATTATTATTATCAACAGTTGAATTAATTACCTTTTGCAAATTGCCTGTTCCTTTTTCAACATGGATAGAAAGCGGTTGTGTGCTTATTGTTTTATAAGATTGTGTGTTTATATCAAAATATGAAAAATTAATTGGGGGTATATTATATTCGCCGGCATTGGCAACTGTGAAAGGATAAATAAATACTTTGTCACCCTTTGTTGGTACACTAAACTTATCTAAATTTTCTGAAGCCTTGGATTCAAACCCTTCTATACCCTTCGGCCACAATACATATGGAGCATTTATCAACTGTATATTTCCTGCACCCGAGACAATAATTTTTAAAGAACCTGCATCATCTGTTGTGATATTATTTTTTTCAACAGCGGCAACTATTTTAAAATTACCTACCGCACCTTTAAAGTAAACAGGCTTATTTGCATCAGGCAAAGGCTTCACCGTAATGTTCAATGTATCACACGTAACTGTTATTACCTGTTGCTCTGTTGCATCTCCTGGTGCATTCTCATCTGCAAAATCACGAAGCATGTTATAAAAAATATCTCCCTTTCTTTTACCTGCATATTCGGCTTTTAAAAAAGTTATCCTGTTCTTAACTTCTACAGGTTCTAACCCTAACACTCCCGCCTGCAATGGATATAGTTGTACTTTTCTCAGGGTATAAACATTGTAATCCCTTCCTTTGTACTTTTCTGTTTTCAGCGTGTAATTATTCGGCATCTCCATTTCAATAACCGAAAAGCCATTAAATGAAGGAGCCTTTATCACATTTGACTCCGATTTTAATCTTGTATATAATTTATAGGTGGCGATAACCGGTTCTCCTACATAACAGTTTTTTTTGCTTACATCAATTTTTATAAAGAGATTTTTTTTGATCTTCTCTGCAATGTTCTCGCCTTTTTGCAAAATGTAATCATCAAACTGGTGTGTTACAGGCTCCGCAGGAAAATCTAAGGTGATATTACCAAACGGATTTAAAGAATTTCCACCTGCCCTGTTTGAAGAGTTGGAATTAGTTACCTGTATACTTAATGGATTAGAATGATATTCCTTTCCATCAGCTTTTGCAGTTGCAGAACCGATGGCGAAGTTGCCTGCAGCTAATGGTTGCAACACAAAGCCAACAGAAAGCGATTGCTTTATACTGCCATTGATATTGCTCATACTGCTTTGTTGATTGGGCCCGCTTACAACAGAAAAATTTTTAAATGAAGGAGGTATAATGCTTTGTACATCGGCAGCATTTTCTACTGTGAACTGTACCTGCAGGTAATCATTTTTGCCAATAGTTTTATTATTAGCAGCTGCTGAAAATTTAACCTGCGCAAAGGAAAGCGAAATAAAAAGGGTAAAAAAAAGTGTGAGAGAACATTTATAAAACCTCCCTAAAATAACAGCATGTAAATTTTTATCCATCACCCATTTTTAAAATACAAAACTAACCTATAATAAAAATTTGAAAAATAAGAGGATGTTAAAAAAGGTTAATATCATAAATCTCCCAATAGCGGACGTATTACAATATCTTCAACACAAGCCTGCGGAGATAACCTGGAACTGGCAAAAATAATATCTGCAATATCTGATGTTTCCATAATTCTGGATTCAGCAATTCCGCTTTCAAACCACGATGAAGTATAAACAGCTCCGGGGTAAACTGCTGTAACTTTAATATTATATGGTTTTAATTCTTCACGCAAATTTTTACTAAATCCCATTAAAGCGAATTTACTTATGCTGTAAGAGCCTCCATTATCATACGATTTTAAGGCAGCAATAGAGCACATATTAAAAATATGCCCCTGTTTTTTTCCCATCATATTTACCAAGAGCGTTCTTGTTACATTATAAGCAGCATACAAATTAATGGCTATCATTTTTTCAAGCAATCCGTCTTCTTCATTATAAATGCTGCCGGGGATAAATTGCCCTGCATTATTTATTAAGATATCTACCTGAGTTGTTTTTTGTAAAACCCATTTGCCAAATTGCTGCGCAGATTTCTTTTCACTCAGGTCTGCAGGGAAATAAAACACTTTACAATTATATTTTGCTTCCAGTTCTTTAGAAGTTTCCGAAAGTTCTTTTTCATTTCTTGCACAGATAAATAAATTATTCCCGTCTGCAGCAAATTTTTCGGCAGTTGCTTTTCCCATTCCTTTTCCGGCTCCTGTTATTACCACATTCATCATATATTTTTTTGATTGTAAATTTGCAATTACTGCTTACAAAGCTAAATCTAAATTCAAATTTAAAATCTACATTCTGAAATCTCCTGTCAAGTACAAGCATTTATTTTTTGATCTTGATCATACGCTGTGGGATTTTGATACCAATGCCAAAGAAGCGCTGGGCGAATTGTATGAGCATTTTAAATTAGAGGAAATGGTTATTTCATCATTTGATGATTTTTATACTACTTACTTACACCATAATGCTATTATCTGGGACAGGTATCATAAAGGATTTATAACTGCAGACGAACTTAAGTGGAAGCGTATGCAGCGCACCCTGCTTGATTTTAAAATAGGAGATGAAGTGTTGGCAAAAGAAATGAGTGTAAAATTTTTAGAGATACTTCCCACCAAAAAAAGGTTGTTTGATTACACTACCGAGATATTGGATTACCTGGTAAATAAAAAATACATCCTGCATCTTTTAACCAATGGGTTTGAGAAAACACAATGGAGTAAGATCACCAATAGCAACATTGCAAAATATTTTACCCATGTTATTACTTCTGAAATATCAAATTGTATTAAGCCATCAAAACAAATGTTTGAATATGCCATAAATAAAGCAGGGGCGCAATTAAATAAAAGTATTATGATAGGTGATAATCTTGATGCCGATATACAGGGAGCAATAAATGCAGGAATGGACAGCATTTTTGTAAATCATATAAATGCCACCACTATGCTTGCTCCCACTTATACGATCTATCATTTAAAAGAGCTGCAAGATATTTTATAAAAAAAGACCTTGAAGGTTTTAAAAACCTTCAAGGTCTGCAAAAAAATCTGCGAAATTCTAAAGTTTTTTTATTTTAATATTCCTGTACCATACATCATCCCCATGATCCTGCAGATCAATTCTTCCTTTTTTAAATGTTCCAAAATCCGGCCAGGCTTTAAATTTACTGGCTGCAATCATCTTTCGCCAGTTATCATCCCACATCGTAGTGCTTATTGTATGTTCACCATTTAAATAAAAATCGAGTTTGCCATTATTGGAAATTATTTCTACATGGTTCCATTCGCCAACAGGTTTTTGTGCTTCTTTAGTAGAGGGGATCAGGTCATAAAGATCTCCGGCTTTATGTTTATAAATTTGTGCATCAGCATGGCCTGTATTATCAAGTACCTGCATCTCCGGCCCGGTGAAGTATGGCTGCTGGTATTTTACAGCATCTTCTTTTACAAAAAATATTATACCGCTGTTGCCTTTAGGAGATATCTTCCATTCAATTTTTAAATCAAAATTATCAAACTCTTCATTAGTAACAATATCACCACCTTCATTGGGAGATGTTTTTTTAACCAATGAATCAAGATGCAATGTTCCATTTTCTGCTTTCCATGCTTTACTTATACCTTGTTTTCCATACGTATGCCAGCCCTGCGTTGTTTGTCCATCAAACAATAACTGCCAGCCGTTATTTTTTTCTTTATTAGATAATGAATTTTCTGATGTATTCATAGAAGTAACTTTTGTTGATTTACAGCTATTAAAAATAATGCCGGCAAATAATAAGAAGATTATTGTACGCATAGTTTATTGTTTTATTGACATTATATAATGAACCATTGATTGAGCATCTTCTTTTGATATTGCGGGGTGAGCAGTCATAGGAACGTTACCCCATCTGCCTTTTCCTCCTTTATTAATTTGCATCACCATTGAATCCATGTTAGCCTCATTAATGGTTTTGTATTTAGCTGCAACCAATGCATAAGACGGACCAACAGAAGCCTCGGTTAATTTATGACAGGTAAAGCAATCGCTTTTAGTTATCAATTCCAGGCCCTTGGCTGCTTCGGGATCTTTTACTTCGGGCTTTGCAGGCGAAGTGTTTGTCGAAGTTGTATCGTTACCGGAATTGCCACCACAGCTAATTAAACATATGACAAAAAATAAAAAAGTAATTGTTTTCATAATAAAATATTTTAAGATTTATGGCATCGGGTCTTGAGAATTAAAGTCTTTTTATTTTGATGTTTTTAAACCAAACAGTTTCATCATGATCCTGTAAAGAAATTTTTCCTCTTTTAAAAGTTCCAAAGCCGGGCATATCTTTAAACTTACTGATAGCAAGCATTTGGCGCCAGTTGTCATCCCATAGATTAACTGATAAAGTATGAATGCCATTCAGGTAAAAATCAAGTTTTCCATTTAGCGATCTTATTTCAGCATGATTCCATTCACCTTGTAAATGCACTGCTTCTTTTGCAGCAAACAGATCATACAAATCTCCGGCTCTGTGAGAATACAATTTTGCATCCGGATGGCCCAACACGGTAAGGGTGCCGTTATCAAGTACCTGCATTTCCATACCGGTGTTATAAGTATTGTGATATTTAGCGGTGTCTTCATTTATATAAAAAATAACTCCACTGTTTCCTTTTGGAGAAATTTTCCAGTCAAGTTTAAGATCAAAATTTCCATACACTTCATTTGTAACAAGGTCACCGCCTTCACCTGCAGCAAGATTTTTTTTCATGGCTGCATCCAAATATAAAGCTCCATCTTTTACATCCCATGCCTTTCTTGCATTTTTTGATCCATAAGAATGCCAACCATTTGTTGTTTGTCCGTCAAACAATAATTTCCACCCGTTACTTTTTTCGGTTTGGGTAAGTGTATTATCTACAGTGTTCATTGTTTTAGTTTGTGAAAAACAAAAATTGAACGAACCAAACAAAGCAATTATCCAAAATAATTTTTGATACATCTTATAAATTTTATTCAACAATGTTTTTTAGAAATACTTAATAAATATAGAACGATTTATTAAGTAATTATAAACCTAAAATGCTGCGGTTTAAATTCTCATCTTTAGCAACAGCGGCAAAATTATCAAAAGCTTTTTCTGTTACACGGATAATATTTTTTTTGATAAACTCAGCGCCTTCTCTTGCACCATCTTCAGCATTTTTTAAACAACATTCCCATTCCATAACGGCCCAACCCGGATAATCATAAGCTGTTAATTTAGCGAACACAGTTTTGAAATTAACCTGTCCATCTCCGGGAGACCGAAATCTTCCTGCCCTGTTTATCCAGCTTTGATATCCCCCATATACACCTTGTTTTCCTGTTGGATTAAATTCTGCATCCTTTACATGAAATGCTCTTATGCGCTGATGATAGTTATCAATGTAAGATAAATAATCAAGGCATTGCAAAATAAAATGCGAAGGATCATAAAGCAAACAAGCCCGTGAATGATTATTTACTTTTTCTAAAAACATTTCATACGTAATACCATCATGAAGATCTTCTCCCGGGTGAATTTCATAACATACATCCACTCCGCAATTATCAAACTCATTTAAAATGGGAAGCCAGCGTTTTGCCAATTCAGTGAAACCTTCTTCCACCAACCCTTCCGGCCGTGGTGGCCATGGATACATTGTTGGCCATAACAAAGCACCACTAAAAGTGGCATGAGCATTTAATCCCAAATTTTGTGAGGCTTTTGCTGCGTATTTAAGTTGCTGGATTGCCCATTGTGTTCTTGCCTTTGGATTGTTGCGATATTGTTCAGGTGCAAAAGCATCAAATAATTTATCATACGCATGATGCACTGCAATTAATTGCCCCTGCAAATGTGTGGAGAGTTCTGTGATCTCCAGGTCACATTCATTTATCAATCCTTTTAATTCATCGGCATAGGTTTTACTCTCTGCGCATTTTTGCAGATCAATACATCTGGTATCTGTTGTGGGAAGTTGCACACCAATAAAGCCAAGACTTTTTGCCCATTGGCAAATACTTTTGAGATCGTTGAATGGCGGCTCATCACCAAGAAACTGCGCCAAAAAAATTCCGGGACCTTTAATTGTTTTCATCAGGCTTTAATTCTATATGTTTAATTCTGATTTTAATTTTACGAACAGTTCGTTGTCCTATTATCAATGTTCCTTTCGTAATTAATTCTTTATGCTTTAGTATACTTTTCAAAGTTGGTATATGAAAGTTTCCATCAAAATGACCTGGTCTAAGGTATATGACAGAGAAAAATGAGACGGTGTTCGTAAAAATTATTTTGCCGAAATCATTATCATGAGTTAATATGATATTATTTGATGCAAAACATTTTTCAATAATGCTTATATCAGAAGCCCCATGCATGTTTTCATCTTTTACTCCGGAAATATGATAACCAGTTATCCTGATCCAATTAATTAATGCAGGTGATATATTTTCATCAGCAAAAAAAGATAATGTGGCATCCATTATTAAGACGAAATTTCATCTTCAAGTAAAATTTCATTCCTGGTAAACTGAGCAGCATATTTGATTGCTTCTTCAACTGAACCCTGGGGCAAATGTTTGTTTTGCTTATAAATAGCCTCTATAGTAGCGCCTGTTGCCAGCCATTCTAAAATCATTTCTACACTTATTCTGGAACCTGTAATAATTGGTTTGCCATTAAGGACAAGAGGATCGGAAGTTATTGTATGATATTGCATACTTAAAATTACGTTTTAGTAGTTAAACAATAAAGTCAATAAATTTTTCATTTGAGTTCGAACTCCTCACCACATTCTCAATAAATGCCATTCCCCGTATCCCATCTTCAACTGATGGAAAGTCTATCAACTCATTTTGTAATCCTGTTTTATTAATTCTTGCTGATAAAGTAAGCGCAAAATTTTTATAAATATTAGCGAATGCTTCCAGGTAACCTTCGGGATGTCCGCCGGGTGTACGGCAATTATTTTTTGCTAAGTCACTTAAATATCCTGAGCCTGCACGAAAAACTTCTGCAGGCTTATCAAGCCATTTTACCAGCAAGGTATTTGGCTCCATCTGGTTCCATTCCAATCCGCCTTTTTCTCCATAAATATTTATGGAGAGATTATTTTCTTCACCTGCTGCAACCTGTGTTGCTATCAAAACTCCGCTTGCATTATTTTCAAATTTTAATAATACACTTCCATCATCATCTAATGCACGTCCTTCTACAACTGTATTTAGTTGTGCACAAAGATGTGTAATGTGCAACCCGGAAATATATTCTGCAAGATGCGCAGCATGAGTACCGATATCACCCATCACTCCACTCTTGCCTGCTTTTTTAGGATCGGTTCTCCATGCGGCCTGTGCATTTCCTTCTCTTTCTGAAAGTCTGCTCAGCCATCCCTGCTTATATTCTACATAAATTTTCCTGATCTTTCCTATTGCACCATTTTTAATAAGTTGCTTTGCTTCTTTAACCATTGGGTAACCGGAGTAAGTATGAGTAAGACAAAGAAGCAATCCTGTTTCATCTCTTTTTTTCTTTAATTGTTTTGCTTCATCCAAAGTCACTGTTATCGGTTTTTCTATCACAACATTAAATCCTTTTTCAAGGCATGCTATTGCCGGATCAAAGTGCGCAAAGTTGGGTGTGACGATTGTTATAAAATCCATTTTTTGTTCTGCAGGTAATTGGCTTTCCTTTTCAAGCATTTCATGGTAGGTAGTGTATATTCTTTCTTCCGGTAAAAACAATGAGCGTCCGCTATCAATAGCAATATCTTTATTAATGCTGAGTGAACCGCAAACCAATTCTATTAAACCATCTGTGTTGGCAGCAATGCGGTGAATGGCTCCAATAAAAGCATCCTTGCCTCCACCAATCATTCCCATTCGTAATTTTCTCACGATGTATCTTTTAATAATTTTAGAAAAATAAAATCTATTAATTTATTGGTCTTATCCAAATATTTCTATAACTGATAGGTTCGCTCTTATCGCCATGTGCCTGTAATTTAATTGGCGACGGCCCATGCTTTTGATAAGATGGTTGACCAACATACAGAGTGGCTCCCTTTAATTCAATATTATTTTGTATTAAAACTCCATTAAAAAAAACCGTTACACGGGCAGGAGTTTTCAAAGTTCCATCATCATTAAAACGGGGTGCAGCCCAGGCTACATCATACGTTTGCCACTTACCCGGCGGCAAGTTAGCATTTACTAAAGGGGCAAATTGTTTATATATACTGCCGGCCTGCCCGTTTACATAAGTTGAATTATTGTAAGAGTCTAAAATCTGTAGTTCATAACCTGCATCACCCTTACCAATAGATGCCAGGAATAAACCACTGTTGCCCCGCAATTGACCGGTACCGGTAATGTTCTCAGGGATTCTCCATTCAAGATGCAACTGATAATCTGTGAAGGATTGCCGGGTTTGTATGTTTCCGCGGTTCTTATTTACAGTAATTATTTTTTTGTTTACTATCCAATCTGCCGGCTTAGTTGTATCATTTGTAAGAACCCATTGGTCTAAATTTTTGCCATCAAATAAAATAATTGCATCAGATGGAGGGTTAGCATTATTTTTTGCCGGGGTTACAACATTTGGAACCGGTGAATAAAATTCAGTGTCTTCATGCTTTGGCTTTTCCTGCGCAATAACATAACAAATTGCAACATGGAGGAAACAAATAATAAAGATTACTTTTTTTTTCATGGTGAAATATTTGCAGGAATATATTTAATTGTATTGAAATAGTTTTTAGTTTGCCGTACTTTAAAAACTTATGCACTCTTTTAGTTCCTTATCAGTATAGGCAAGATTGTATTGCTTTAAAACATCGGCGGGTACACCGTTCCACTGGTTAGGTACATTACCCATATAGCCAACATCTTTACCTCCAATTTCAGATGTATAAAAACCGGTTGCTGTTAAGTTACGCATCAGGTTAAAAAAAGAAACGCCGGATTTCATCTCAGGTTTTGCTTTTTTGGGATATGCGATGGCATCTATTATTTCCATTTGCTGCTGCTTATTACATTCTGCAAAAGAATTTTTATAATGGGTTAGGCACTGCATATCTAACCAACGTAACCCGCCCCGCATGGGCACCTGGTGTTTCGGCATATCCTTTACAATGAATTCAATAAAGTCAGGGACTTTTGCATCAGAAGCACTGCCGCTAACATCGTCTTTAGGTATTATGATGTCTGCAAGAATTGTGATCGTTGCCATTTCATGCGGAGTAAAAAATGTTGTAGCATTTACTTCCTTTTCATGAGCCGCTTCTTCCTTCATACGGTTGATGCCATTGTCGGTTGTTACAGCTTTATTCTCCGCAGCTTTTTTATCTGCAGTGTTACAGGCATCCAGTAATACGCCTGTTGCAACAGTTCCGACAAGTAGTGCTTTTAAAGATTTTCTTCTATCCATTTTTTTTATTTAGAAAAGATGAATGGTTAAAAAGTTGAAAAGTTGAATAGTGAAATGTTTAAAAGTTCACAAGTTGAAAGATATCTCACCTCTTAACACCTTAACCCTTTAACATCCAACACATCTTAAATATTATTTTTCTTCAATTGGTCAACAATGTATTCGGATGTACGCATAGACAATGCAAGGATCGTCCAGGTAATATTTTTATCACCTTGTGATACAAACATACCTCCATCAACATTGAATAAATTTTTACAATCATGCGCCTGTGCCCATTTGTTTAATGGAGATTGTTTAGGATCATTACCCATACGAACAGTGCCAGCTTCATGTATAATATTTCCCGGAGCATGCAAACCATAATTGTTTTCGGGACCATCATCGCCACCCCACGTAATAACAGCACCCATAGAATGCAGGATCTCTGAAAAAGTTTCCTTCATGTGCTTGGCCTGTTTAATTTCATAATCTGTATACTTGGTATGAAAACGCAAAACCGGAATGCCATACATATCAACTACACTTGGATCTATTTCGCAATAATCATCAATTTTTGCTACGGCTTCTCCGCGGCCGGCCATGCCAACATGAGCGCCAAAAAAATAACGGTAATCTTCTTTTAAGGATGCTCCATATCCGCCGGCTTCTTTTTGTTTCCCTTTTATTTTGTAAGTGCCGTTTAAGTTTTCTATGCCCCAGTTAAACCCATACAAAGGCATTCCAAAACCGCCACCATATTCAATATGATAGCCACGGGGAAAATCAAGCTTTTTATTATCAAGCCACCAGGGCGTGTAAACGTGTAAGCCACCTACGCCATCTTCATTGTAGCGTTTACGGTCAAACAATTCAGGAATAATTCCACCCATATCCGCACCGGTAGAATCATGTAAATATTTTCCAACTACATTACTTGAATTAGCGATGCCATTAGGATGACGTGGAGATTTAGAATTCAACATTAATCTTGCAGATTCGCAGGCACTTGCCGCCAGCACAACAGTTCTTCCGGTTACCTGGTATTCCTGCATGTCTTCTTTATTTATATAAGAAACACCTGTTGCCAAACTTTCCCTGTTGGTTAATACTTCCCGTACCATTGAATTGGTAACAAGATCAACATTACCTGTTCTTAATGCAGGAATTATTAATGCAGAGGAAGAAGAAAAATCGGCATATACTTTACAACTGCGTCCACATTGTGCACAGTAAAAACATTCTCCACGCTCTTTATTTATTTGTTTGGTAAGAATAGAAAGGCGTGAAGGAATTACCGGAATGCCAATGTTAGTGGCAGCACGCTTAACAAAGAGTTCGTGCAAACGTGGCTTTGGTGGCGGAAGAAAAATTCCATCGGGATCATCAACCAGCCCTTCATTGGTTCCAAACACTCCGAGTAACTGATCAATTTTATCGTAGTAAGGTTTTACATCATCATAACTAATAGGCCAGTCATCTCCCAGCCCATCTATACTTTTCCGTTTGAAATCTTTTGGCCCAAAACGCAAAGAAATTCTTCCCCAATGATTGGTGCGTCCACCCAGCATCCGTGCCCGCCACCATTCCCATTTTGTACCTTCTGCCTGTGTGTAAGGTTCCCCGTCAATTTCCCAGCCCCAATAGCATCCGTCAAAATCACCAAAGGGACGAAACTTGGTGCTGGCACCTCTTCGCGGAGATTCCCAAGGATTTTTTAACTGGTTAGAATCTGTTTTTGGATCATACATTGGCCCTGCTTCTATCAAACAAACTTTTAAGCCTGCATTCGCCAATACATAAGTAGCCATGCCGCCACCGGCTCCGGAGCCTACAATAATTGCATCATACTTTTTTGGCTGAATTTTTATTTGAAAATCACCCATAGCATTTTGTATTTTGAAAATTTTAATTCATGATGAATGTAGAACATTAAATCAAAAAACGCAGCATTTTTTTTTTGATTAATTTTG
>JANXQO010000045.1 GCA_025353485.1 Chitinophagales bacterium | reverse complement strand
GTTTTTAACGAATCTGCCAGGGGCTCATCTTTTTTTAATTTTGCATGGCCACCCAACAAACCTTCTTCTCTTGCAAGCCATTTTTTTTGAAAAGGGTACTCTTTTGCATCAAACATTTTTTGCAGGCAAGTGTTCATATTTAATGAATCTGTATCAATTGAATCCAGCAGGGCCAGTGTGGTAAGCGCTTCCGAAATATCGTACCGGGAATGGCGCATAAATTCTATTGCCATAGAATCAGCTTCACTTTCATGATCTCTGCCATGGCGGCGCATAGTAAAAGTTAAGCCCTTCACAAGGTTATCAACCTGCTGCCGTTTTCCGTATTCTATTTTTTTATTTTTTTTAATTCATTCTGTATTGCCTGCGAGTTTATAGCAGCAACATATCTGCGTATACTATTTTCGCTATGCTGTAAATAAAAGTGTGCTATCTCATGACAAAGTATAAACACCGCCTGGCTTTCATTATCAAGGCGTTTAAATAAACCTATGTTAAAGAGAATGATGCCTTCGCCAATATAAGCTGCATTGGGTACACCAGACCGTGAAAAATAACAATTGAAATTTAGCTTCTGCAGCAAAGGATTTGACTTTACTATTTCCGCCACCAAAGCATCCAGATATTGCTGAGCTGCTGAAGATTTATAGATCTCTTTTTTATCAAATACACTCTTAATATTATCCCAGCGTTGTTTGTAAACTTCTTCAAAGTCTTTTTTATTTTCTTTAGGAAGTGAAGCTAACTCAGCCTTGTAATGATCTTCATATTTTGTTGAAAGTGTTTTAAGAAAAGTTGCATCTTCAGGAGCGGGAGAAAATACAGGCTGCGCTGAGAGAGCAAAGCAAAAATAAAAGATAAAAGCTTGTGTAAATAACAGCAGTCGTAAAACTTTGTGCATTATAATTGGGGGCAAATAGTTTTGTATGTAGGGTTAGTTAGCTAAGATAATCAAACGAATGTAAACTAATTATATTGCACTAAGAAATAGTGTATACTGTAGTTGTTATCGTTTAAAAATTGAATTCTAAATATAACTCATGGTTAACATAGAATCTTTTAGAAAGTTAGCGCTCTCATATCCAAATGCTGAAGAGAAACCGCATTTTCATCTGGCTTCATTCAGAGTAAAGAAAAAAATATTCGCAACACTTTGGGAGAAAGAAAACCGGGCTATGCTAAAACTTTCATTAGCTGATCAATCTGTTTTTTGTTTTTATGATACAACTATTTTCTTCCCCGTTCCCGGCGGATGGGAGCTAAAGGCGCAACCTTTGTTGAATTAAACAAAGTAAGAAAGGATATGCTTAAAGATGCATTGACGACTGCTTACGATGGAGTTGCATTGAAAAAATAAAATTAAATCAACATGGGCAAAGAAGAAGTAACAGACTTAATTAAATTTTTACAACCATTCTCAAAAGAGATACAGGAATTGGCAATGTGGTTAAGAGAATTTGTTTGGGAAATTTATCCAAATGCCAACGAACTTATTTACGATAATTACAATGCGGTTGCAGCAGGCTGGTCGCCAACTGACAGGGTTGGTCATACCTTTTGTTCCATTGCTGCTTTCAACAATAAGTATGTTCACTTTGGATTTTATTGGGGTTCTCAAATTGCTGATCCGGAAAAGATGTTGTTGGGTAAAGGCAATCAATACCGCTACATTATTGTAAACAACAAAGATGATTTTCCAAAAACATACATCAAAAAACTTATGAAAGAAGCTTATGCTAATTCTATTGCAAAAGTGCAGGACAAAAATCAAATTATAAAAGGGAAAACAATTACAAAATCAATTTCTCCTGTAAAAAAAAGGCCGCGTATTACTCCCGTGAAAAAGAAAACTAAATAACATTATTAAAAATACTTCTTCCTTGATCTTGTACAGACCCCTATCAGTAATTTGGGTTTTTGAGTAACAAGTTTATATAAAACTGATTGATATCATAAATGATAATGTCACAAATCATACAATCAATATTTTAATCATGATAATTTTACTTACACAAAAGTATTATCATGTTAAAAAATAAAAAATTACTCTTGCTTTTTCTTCTGGCAGGGTTTTATTTTACCGTTCAATCACAAACAAAAAAATTCCCCTCTCCTCCCTCAGCTGATACAATTAAAAACCCTTTAAAAGATAATCAGGCTTCAATAGCAATCGGAAAATTAACTTATGTCAAGTATTGTGTCACGTGTCATGGTGATAAAGGCAAAGGAGATGGCATTGCTGCACCTGGTTTAGCAAAGCCTCCAGCAGACCATACTTCACGCTTTGTACAAAGTCAAACAGATGGTGCCCTTTACTGGATCATTTCAGCAGGTAATAATCCAATGCCTACCTACAAAAAAACACTAACTCCCACACAAAGGTGGCAGGTAGTAAACTACATACGCACTTTAGCAAAAAACTCTAAAAAATAATTTTATGAAATATAAATTTATTACAATCCTATTTCTGCTGGGCAGCAGCATATTAAAAGCTCAGACAATTGAAGATTCCAGTTTAGTATTGAACCCGCCTCCTGAACAAGTACATGCCGGACAAAATAATTTTGCTGTATTCGGCAATGCTGAAATGATCTATTTTGCTGATAAAAATAATAGCCATTTTGAGAATGTAAACTTTAAACCAATCTTTTTATGGAAAATATCTGATAAACTATTTGTTGAAGCAGAGCCTGAATTTGAAACTGGTGAAGGAACACTAAATATTGGCTTGGAGTATGCCAACATGGTTTATATTGTTAGCCCATATCTCATATTACATGCCGGCAGGTTTCTTCCCAAATTTGGTGCTTACCGGGGCAGAATGGGAGAAGGATTTATTAATCGTTTCAGCACGGCTCCTGTAGGTTTTGGTGATGGAGGTATTGGTGCAATGAACGAAGTTGGAGTTGGTGCACAGGGCGGGTTTGGAGCCGGGAATGCCAAAATAAATTATGAACTCTATA
>JANXQO010000028.1 GCA_025353485.1 Chitinophagales bacterium | reverse complement strand
TTTGGATGGATGCCACCATGATCAAAATTTTTAAAGCAATTTTTATCCGAAAAAAAGATTGTTGTAAATAAATGTTATTATGAAAGTATTAATAAATAACATGAGCAATAATCTCAGTAGACATACATATTGGTATGTAATAACAGGCGGCCCAAGCTCAGGGAAAACAACAACCGTTAATTTACTTAAAGCGAGAGGATACAAAACAACTATAGAACATGCACGGCATTATATTGATTCACAGAGTATTAATGGTAAAACGGTCGATGAGATCAGAAGAAATCAAAAAGAATTTCAATTAAAAATCTTAGAGATGCAAATTGAACAGGAGAATGCAATTTCCCCTGAGGATGAAATTTTTCTTGACAGAGCGATTCCTGATGCACTGGCATATTATCGTTTTCTAAATCTTCCTGAAGACAAAAAAATAATGGAAGCGTTGCACAATGTCAACTACAAGAAAGTATTTATTATGGATTGCCTGACATTAGTAACCGATTATGCCCGAACAGAAGATGAAGCAGCGCAAAAAAAAATTCAGGCATTGATTAGTGAAGTTTACGAATCACTTTCTTTTCCTGTAATTCATGTTCCTGTGTTTCCTCCTAAAGAGCGGGTGGATTTCATTTTAAAAAATATTTCGCAGTGAAAACAGTAGATAAAAACATCCTCATTCATTCAACACCTGAAAAAGTATTTTCTCAGATGGATGATTTTTCTAAAACAGGAATGCACATGAGCGAAAGCTCAATGATGATGATGGGAAGTAAACTCTACCTCGAACAACTTTCACAAAACCATACCGGAGTTGGGGCAAAATATCGTTGGTATGGAAAGATGATGGGAATGGTAATGGATTTTAGTGAAACAGTTACAAAGTGGCAACCACCAAAAATAAAAGAATGGGAAACAGTTGGGGAAGCAAAAATTATTATCATGTCATGGTACCGGATGTGGTTTGAAATTGCTTCTGCTGAAAACGGAACCATTACAAAACTTTCGATCAGTTACCTGCCGCCAAAAGAAAGGTTCTATAAAATTCTTTCTTTCTTTTTTGCCAAATGGTATTGCAACTGGTGTTTAAATAATATGCTTAATGATACGAAAAAGAATCTTGAAAAAGTGCTTACTTATTAATGATAAAAGGTAAACCATACTCAGCAACTGTCCTTGCATTAGCGGGAGTAATACTTGCGGGCATAGGGTTGTACTTTATTTTCCTTCGACCCTCTTTATTACCGGAAGACCTGCGCTATATGGGATCAACAGTAGAAAATGTAAAGCAAAATATTCCCGGCCTTTTTAAGTGGTTACAAAAAGTTTTTTGGGTATTGGGAAGTTACATTTTTACAACTGGATTATTGACTGTTTTTATTTCAATCACATCATTTCGAAATCGTTCGCATGGTGCATTTATTATTGTTGCACTTGCAGGAATTAGTTCAATAGGTTTAATGACGATTGTCAACTTTATGATCGGTTCAGATTTCAAATGGCTCTTATTAATTTTTGCAATGCCTTGGGCAATTGCTTTGATCCTTTATCGCTTTCATAAATAAAAAAAGAAAAATGGAACATCAGCATCAAACAGAAACTCCTTCAAAAGTGGCACCAATGGATCAGTCAAAAATGGATCACAGCACAATGCAACATGCAGCAAATCCATCAATGGGATATGAAGGGCATAATCATCATGCTATGATGATCGCTGATTTTAAAAAACGGTTTTATGTGGTGCTGATATTAACTGTTCCAATCATGCTGTTATCAATGATGATACAGAAATTCATCGGAGTTAATTGGCAATTTGCAGCATCGCAATATATCCTCTTTGCTTTATCAACGGTGGTTTTCTTTTATGGTGGCTGGCCCTTTTTAAAAGGATTGGTTGATGAAGTAAAAGCAAAGAATCCTGGTATGATGTTTTTGATTGGCTTTGCCATCACTGTAGCTTACATCTACAGTGTAGCCATCGTGTTTGGATTAGCGGGCATGGATTTTTTCTGGGAACTGTCAACACTGATTCTCATAATGCTTTTGGGACATTGGATAGAAATGAAATCAATTGCAGGTGCATCAAAAGAATTAGAATTATTGGTTCAGTTGATGCCATCTGATGCTCACATGGAAATGTCCGCCCGTGCCGGTTCGGACGGGCCTGATATGGTGCATGATGTAAAGACAGATACGCTTAAAGAGAACGATATAATTCTTGTAAAGCCAGGTGAAAAAGTTGCAGCCGATGGAATAATATTAGAGGGTGAAAGTTATTTGAATGAATCTATGTTAACCGGCGAATCAAAGCCTGTACAAAAAATAAAAGGAGATAAAGTTATTGCCGGTGCAATCAATGGAAATGGTTCAATAAAAGTTACTGTATCTCATGCCGCAAAAGATTCTTATCTCTCACAGGTAATAAAGTTGGTTGATGATGCACAAAAGTCAAAATCAAAAACACAGTTACTTGCAGACAAGGCTGCAAGATGGTTGACCATTATCGCATTACTTGCAGGTATTGTCACATTTTTATATTGGTATTTAACAGGACAACCTTTAGCGTTTGCAATGGAAAGAATGGTAACCGTAATTGTTATTTGTTGTCCACATGCTTTAGGATTGGCAGTGCCATTGGTGGTTGCAAAATCAACAGCCTTATCAGCAAAAAATGGTTTGCTTATCAAGAACAGAACAGCATTTGAAAATGCAAGAAAAATTACCACAATCGTTTTTGATAAAACAGGTACGCTTACTGTTGGAAAATTTGAAGTATCAAAAATAGTTCCCCTCTCCTTTAGAGAGGGAATAGGGGTGAGGTTATCTGAAAATGAGATCATTCGTTTGGCATCTGCACTCGAACAAAAATCAGAACATCCTATTGCAACAGGCATACTGCAAAAAGTAAAAGACTTGTCTATCACTATTCCATCAACAGAAAATTTTAATGCCATAACCGGTAAAGGTGTTGAAGCCACGGTAGAAGGAAAAAAAATATTAGTTGTTAGTCCGGGGTATTTAAAAGAAAATAATATTACTGTTCCCGATGGCTTCACGGCGAATGATACGGAAACAGTTGTGTTTGTAATTATTAATAATCAATTGGCAGGATACATTGCTTTATCAGATGAGATAAGACCCGAATCCGCTGATGCAATCAAAACTTTAAAACAAAATAATATCAAATCAATATTGCTTACTGGCGATAATAATAAAGTTGCAAAAAGTGTAAGTGAAACGATAGGTATGGATAATTTTATTGCCGAAGTATTACCGCATCAAAAATTAGAAAAAATAAAAGAGTTGCAAAGCAAGGGAGAATTTGTTGCTATGACAGGAGATGGTGTTAATGATGCACCGGCTTTAGCAATCGCAGATGTTGGTATTGCCGTTGGCAGTGGCAGTGATATAGCAGCAGAAACAGCAGGAATTGTTTTAGTAAACAGTAATCCAAAAGATATTGTGAGTTTGATATTATTTGGCAAAGCCACTTACCGCAAAATGATCCAGAATTTAATTTGGGCAACAGGCTATAATGTAGTGGCATTGCCTTTAGCAGCGGGCATTTTGTATAAGCAAGGAATTTTATTAAGCCCTGCCGCAGGTGCTGTACTAATGACAGTAAGCACTGTGATAGTCGCAATTAATGCAAGTATGTTATCAGTAAAAAAATAAAATAGTAGAATGAAAAAATTTTTTTTAATAACCTCCGGCAATTATTAAGCGGATGAATACAATGAAACCTATAATTTTTTTATTTCCGGTTATTGCTTTGATTTTGGTAAGCATATTATATTTTTCTTTATTAAAAAATGCTACCGATAAAAAAGTTTTCAATCGGTATATTTTTATTATAACTGTTCTTGCATTCCTGCTAAACTTCGCCTGGGAGTTAATTCAAATCCCTTTATATAAAAATGCTTATTATAATGTTGCTCACATTGCATTTTGTGCATTAGCTTCTGTTGCAGATGTAATCATGGTTTTGCTTCTCTACTTTGTCTTTGCTTTAATATTTAGAAACCTGCAATGGATAAAACATTTAAAATGGCAGCGGCTTGTCATTGTAATTCTAATAGGTGGAGCAGGAGCTGCTTTAGCAGAAATCTGGCATTTATCATCAGGGAATTGGGAATATGCTGATTTGATGCCCATCATTCCTATCGTTAATATTGGTATATCTCCGGTAATGCAATTTATGGTACTGCCTTTAATAGTCTATTTTATAAGCTTTTTACTTCTAAATAATTATGAAAAAAATAACGGATGAGAGCAATTATAAAATCAATTATAAGATGTGTACTTACAATCAGCAGTGGATTATCCAACTCAAAGTATGCCTTGTATGATTGAAGAATTTCTGATGCAATTATTTTTTAGTGTGAGAGAAGCACACTACTGTAATAGTCATTAATACAAATTTGGTAATAGTAAAAAATAAAATAAATTAAATAAAATGAAATATTTGATGTCAGTAATCATGCTGTTTTCTGCTTTTCAACTAAAAGCACAACATGATATGAAAGATATGCCGGGAATGAAAATGCCTGCAAAAAAAATAGAAACTAAAAAACCGGTTTCAAAAAATACAACCAGTAAACCGGCAGACAAGGTAATATATACCTGCGTGATGCATCCAAAAATTAAAATGGATAAACCCGGCAATTGCCCGATATGCGGAATGAAGCTCGTAAAGAAAACTATAAAAAGTACACCGCCTGAAAAGGTTTTAGAAAAGCACAATGACATGAACATGCCCATAAATGACACTTCCGCAAAAATGGAAATGAAAACCATGGACACGTCAATGGATATGGCCAACATGAAGGGTATGGATATGTCAAAAAAAGAAAATATAAATCAACTACAACCCACAACATATACTTGTGTAATGCATCCGGAAATTCATACAACCAAATCTGGTAATTGTCCAAAGTGCGGAATGAAATTAGTGAAGGAAAAACCAAAAGCTGCACCGGCTAATCATGATGGTATGAATATGCCTATGAAAGATAGCTCCAAAAAAATGGATATGAATATGAAGATGGACAACATAGACCATATGAACATGAAAGATAAAAATATGGATAACATGAACCATGATAACATGGGAAATATGAATATGCCAAAAATAAATTTAGGACCTATAAAAACTATTGTCAACAACACTCCGCCACGTACAGTGCGGTACGATTTATATGTAAGAGACACCATGGTAACCTTTGGAAAAAAAACAAAACGTGCCATTGCAGTAAATGGCCAAATACCCATGCCTACCCTTACTTTCACCGAAGGCGACACTGCAGAAATATGGGTGCATAATGAAATGAATGAAGAAACATCTTTGCATTGGCATGGATTGTTTCTGCCAAATAAATTTGATGGTGTACCTAATCTTACACAAATGCCTACTAAACCTCATACCACGCATTTGTACAAATATCCTATTGTTCAGCACGGCACACATTGGTATCATAGCCACACTGAATTGCAGGAACAAATTGGTATGTATGGCGCCTTCATCATGAATAAAAGAAAAGAATGGGATATCTCAACTATTCCGGTTGTGTTAAGTGAATGGACCGATATGAAACCTGAAGAGGTGCATCGCAGCCTGCACAATCAAACTGATTGGTTTGCTATACAAAAAGGCACAACGCAAAGCTATGCAGAAGCAATAAAAAAGGGACAATTTAAAACCAAGGTTACCAATGAATGGAAGCGAATGAATGCGATGGATGTTAGTGATGTGTATTATGATAATTTTTTAATCAATGGAAAAAATCAAAATGAGCAACCCCAATTTAAAGCAGGCGATAAGGTACGATTGCGCATTGCAAATGGAGGAGCATCTTCCTATTTCTGGCTTACTTATTCAGGTGGCAAAATTACTGTAGTGGCAACAGATGGAAATGATGTAGAACCGGTAGAAGTAGACAGATTGATAATTGCTGTATCAGAAACTTATGATGTTGTGGTAACGATACCTGAAAATAAAAGTTATGAATTTTTAGTAACCCCTGAAGACCGAACCAAATCTGCTTCTCTTTGGCTGGGGAGGGGTGAAAAAGTAGCTGCAACAAAATTGCCAACGCTAAAATATTTTGCAGGTATGAAAATGATGAATGATATGATGGACATGAAAGGCAATATGATAGAAATGGATGGTATGGAAATGAGTAACCAGGTAATGGATATGAACACTGTAATGTATCCTGAAATAACAGGACCGGAAAATTCAAAAGATACTTCAGGTGAAATGCAGGATATGAAAATGCCTGCCCGTCCGTCAGGCGGGAACGAAAAAAAGCCCGGTGATAAAATGAAGATGAATGCGGGGAAAGAAATGCAAATGAATAATAATAACCACAGCATGACTGGCATGGATATGGCTCAAGATAATTCTGATATTGTAACACTCAATTACGGAATGTTGCGTGCAACTGAAAAAACGACTTTGCCTAAAGGCCCATTAAAAGAATTAAAATTTGATTTAACAGGAAATATGAATAGATATGTTTGGACGATGGATAACAAAACTGTTTCAGAATCCGATAAGATATTAATTAAAAAAGGAGAAAATGTAAGAATTGTTTTGTTCAATAACAGCATGATGCGCCACCCCATGCATTTGCACGGACATGATTTTAGAGTGCTTAACGGGCAGGGCGAATACGCACCTATGAAAAATATAATTGACATAATGCCAATGGAACGGGATACCATAGAATTTGCAGCTAATGAACCCGGCGGCGATTGGTTTTTTCATTGCCACATTTTGTACCACATGATGAGTGGAATGGGTAGAGTTTTCAGTTACGAAAACTCACCCCCTAATCCTGAAATACCAGATCCCAAATTTGCTCAGCGTAAATTATTTCAGGATGACAGAATGTTTCACACAATGGCCAGGATTGGAATAGAAAGTAATGGGAGTGATGGTGAAGCAATGCTTGCAAACACACGTTATAAACTAAGCACTCTATGGCATTTAGGTTATCACGATATGCATGGTTATGAAAGTGAAACAATGTTTGGCCGTTACCTGGGAAGAATGCAATGGTGGTATCCATACGTTGGTTTTGATTATCATTATAAAGTAGAGGGTGGCCCGAAAAATATTTTTGGCAGTGAAGAAAAAAATTGGTTTGGCCAGCGGAGCAACAAAAACAATCGTAAAACTGTGGTTGCAGGTATAGCCTACACATTACCGCTGTTGGTTATTGCAGATGCACGGATAGATGGTAATGGTAAATATCGTTTTCAATTATCCAGGGAAGATATTTCTATCACACCACGCCTGCGATTTAGCTGGATGATTAATACTGATAAAGAATATACGGCAGGATTGCGTTACATCGTAACAAAATATTTTTCTCTCTCCTCTCACTACGATAGTGATATGGGATTGGGAGCAGGTATTACAATAACGTATTAAACAAAGCTTTTCTATTTTTTATAAACAATTAAAACAAATTAAAATGAAAACAATTATTATGGCAATTGCTATTTTACTAACAGGTTCAGCAACTTTTGCACAGTCAAAAAAAAGTACACATAAGCATCATCAGAGTACGACAGCACAAAAGTACACATGTACAATGCATCCGGAAGTTGTACAAAGCAAACCCGGCAAATGTCCTAAATGCGGAATGGCTTTAGTGCCAATGAAAAAGAAAATGAATAAAAAAGAAATGAGTGATATGAAGATGGATAAATAACGTTATGCCTCAACAATTTTCTTAACTAATAAATCTTTTAAAAATGAAAGGGTATCACACTTACAAAAATTGTATTGATGCATGTTTAAAATGTGCAGCAATCTGCAATCATTGTGCTTCAGCAAGCACGCAGGAAGAAGATGTAAAAATGATGGCGGGATGTATTCAGCTTGACATGGAATGTGCAGCCGCCTGCTATGCCGCAGCGCAACTAATGAGTTTAGGCAGCAGCCAGGCAAAAGAGATTTGTATGATCTGTGCACAGCTTTGCGATGATTGCGCCACTGAATGTAGCAAGCATAATAACGAGCATTGTAAAGAATGTGCAGAAGCCTGCAAAACCTGTGCTGAGGCTTGTCGTAAAATGTAAAAAAATTATTATGGTGCAGTGAAAACTGCACCTTTTCTTTTAAAAACTAAATCATGAAAAAAATATTCATTGCATCGGCAATTCTTTTATTCTCATTCGCTGCATTTTCACAGAGTAAAGATGCAGAAGCTGTAAAAGCTGTACTAAAACAATATAATTCAGCTATTGAAAAACTAGATGTAACAGGTACAGAAAAATTATTTACCACAGATTCTAAAGTTTTTGAATCGGGTGGCAGTGAAGGAACCTATACTCATTATCTGGAACATCATTTAGGTCCGGAGTTTAAAGAATTTACATCTTTTAAATTCAGCGATTATAAAGCGGATGTTCAGGTAGATGGAAAATATGCTTTTGCTACAGAAACTTATGGCTATACGATTATTGTTGCAAAAGACAAATCAGAAGTAAAGCGAAAAGGAGTAGCAACTTCTGTTTTAAAAAAAATAAATGGTGAATGGAAAATAATGATCAGTCATAATTCATCAAGAAAGGGGTAGGTATAACAAAAAAAAATACGTCAACAATGGAAAACTAATCGGGTAACAGCGAAACTGAAAGCCGGGTAACAGCGGATCTGAATAAATTTTTTAAAATCTTCATTATGGAAATGGATCATAAAAATATGAAAATGGCTAAGGGACACAGCAAACCCTATAATAAACTAATCATAATGATAATAATATCTTTTATCTCTATGTATATACTTATGTATGCAATGGTGGATAGTTTTGCTAATGCTGTTCCAAATATCAATCAGTTTTATATGGCTGGGTTAATGACCACTGCAATGGTAATTATTGAAGTGTTGTTGATGGGTGATATGTATATGAATAAGAAACTTAATGCAATAATTATTGCTCTTAGTTCTGTAGCATTAATTGCTTTCTTTTTCTTTATTCAACAACAGACTGCAGTTTCAGATAAACAATTTTTAAAATCCATGATTCCCCATCATGCTTCAGCAATTCTTATGAGTGAAAAATCTACCACGCAAGACCCGGAAATTAAAAAGTTGCAAAGTGATATTATTTATAGTCAGCGGAAAGAAATTGAGCAAATGAAAGCAAAATTAAAAGAACTGAACAAGTAATTTTTTGTAACCACAATTTCTATGAAACTAAAATATTTATAAATTTTTTTTATCACAAAAATCAAAAAATCATGAACACAAAAATCAGATTATTAACACTTGCAGCCTGCATGTATTTTTTCACAGGCTGTGATAATGGTTCAACCACTACAACTGACAAAGACACAGATTCAACAAAAATGAGTAACACCAAAAGTGATACTATGGATAAAAAAATGAATATGGATAAGATGAAATCCAATAATGGGATGATGACCTCAATGAATAAAATGATGGACAACATGAGCAGTATGAAAATGAGCGGAGATTTTGATATGGACTTTGCCAATATGATGATAGAACATCACCAGGGTGCAATTGATATGAGTGAAGAAGAGTTGAAGTCAGGGACAGATGAAAAAATGAAAGGCATGGCACAAAATATAATCACTGCACAAAAAGAAGAGCAAAGCAAATTAAGAGATATTGTAAAAAACAGCAAGCCGATGAAAATGGAAATGGGCAAGCATGATGAATTAACTAAAGGTATGGATGATATGAAATCTGATATGGGTAAAATGCAGATGTCAGGAAATACGGATAAAGATTTTGCAATGATGATGATCTCTCATCATGAGAGCGCTATCAAAATGGCTAAAGCAGAACTGTCGCATGGAATGAATGCTCAATTAAAACAAATGGCTCAAAAAATAATAAGTGATCAAACAAAAGAGATTGGAGAATTTAAAAGCTGGATTTCAACAAATAAATAGAAATTTTGCAATTTAAATAAACAATCAATGGTAAACAGGTCTCTAATTATTTTTATATTGTTAATCGTTACTATTGCTTGTAATAACAGAACAAAAGAGAAGCAGGCAGATACTATTAAATTGATTCGGGAAATAGACAAGATCAGGTTAACAGATATTAAAGGGCAATCCGTTTCTCTGAAGCAATATCAAGGCAAAATTATCTTTATTAATTTTTGGGCTACCTGGTGCAAACCATTTATTAAAGAAATGCCATCCATTTTAGAAGCACAAAATATCCTGCAAAAAAAAAACATTATATTTTTACTGGCTTC
>JANXQO010000062.1 GCA_025353485.1 Chitinophagales bacterium | reverse complement strand
CTGAGTATGTATCATGACAAACACCTGCCCGTATCCCTTTAAATTTATTGGCAGCAACACTTACACCCACACCACTTCCGCAAATAATAATCCCCCTCTCTCCCTCTTTTTTAAGAATAGCATTGGCAACATCAGCAGCATGATCGGGATAATCATCAGCATCAGTACTAAAAGCGCCAAGATCATTTACATCGTAACCCTGCTGCTGAATATCTTTTAGCAACAAAGTTTTATAATTAAATCCTGCATGGTCAGAAGCAATAATGATTTTCATAATTATTTTTTTGCTGAAATTTTATAAACTAAAAAGATAGAATTATTTAATACCAAACTTTTGCAGTTTGCTTAAAGTGGTTGCGTGATCAATATGATGAAGGCCACGGATACCAAGGGTTTCAGCAACCTGTACAAACATAGGGCGGTCTTCAATATATACCACCTGCTTTGCACTTACCTGCGCTGTATCCAGCGCAATGCGAAAAATATCAGCATCGGGTTTTCTAAAATGAACAAAACTGGAGACAATAAAAAAATCGACAAAATCATTCAGCATAAACTTTTTAATGCGGTACTCTGCCAGCTCCCTTCCTTCATTACTTACTACTGCAACATTTAAATTATGCTTCTTTTTTAATTGCCTAACCAATGCGATCATCTCGGGAAAAGGTTTTGACTGCCCAAACATAAACTCCCGAAACTGTGTGCGGCTAAAAGCTTGTTTTTTATAAAATACTACACGGTCAAGATATTCATCAAGGGTTATTTTGCCAACCTCGTAGGTATCAAAGGTGAGGTGATGGCGTTCTTCTGTTTCTTCAGGGTCAAGTTTAAAAAGATCAATAGCTTTTCTGCGGCTGCCGCGGTCCCAGCCATTGGTAAGCAATACACCGCCAAGATCAGTGAAGATGGTAGTGATGGAGGATTTTGATTTCATTAAAAAAGATTGTGTGTAAAGCTATTTCAGTATCCTCATTTACCGGAAATTATTTATAAGACAAGAGAGACTAAATGGCGGCACTCATTGCTGTGGCTCTGAGGTTATAAATTATTAGAAGAACACCTATCATTGCAAAAATATTTCCTATGCAGATCGT
This sequence comes from Chitinophagales bacterium, assembly GCA_025353485.1. Classification (GTDB taxonomy): domain Bacteria; phylum Bacteroidota; class Bacteroidia; order Chitinophagales; family Chitinophagaceae; genus Ginsengibacter. Next base: position 102,204 of record JANXQO010000062.1, on the reverse strand, counting down.
ACCGGTTGGTCTCCGGCCAACGGGATCGAACTACCCGATAAAGGTTGATAATTTTATAATCATATTGAGAAAATCTTATTAGACTTTACATGAGAAAACATAAATTTGTTTTATATTCATGGAAACGACAGGTCATATATCAATAACGATTTCTGGTAAAACTTCGAATGGTAATTTAAATCCAAAGGATATTGATATCTCAGAAACAAAGGAACTTCTTACGGATGTTGAAACCTTACTTTTTCCATCTAAAACCGAAAAAGAAGAACGTCCAAAAGTTTCTTACGAGGTAAAAGAAGGTTCAGTAAAAAATATGTTTTTTGTTCCCGCTGCGAAGGCTATAATGTTTACTGCTTTGATGACGGAAGTTGGGATTCAAAGAAATACAGATTTACTTGAACCAAAAGCGGCTGCTATTATTGATAAATGGCAAAGAAAATCTTATACTACAGGCCGGGAATATTTTATTACATCTTCTATTTCGCCTGATCAAGCTTTTGTGACAATCAATAAAGAATCAGAATTCATTGCTCCCCAGACTGATTGGGTGAATATTAATCTATATTTATATGGAAAAATTTTTGAAGAAGGGGGATTGAATAAAGTAAACCTTCATTTTCTGACTGATAGATATGGAAAATTGGTAGTTGATGCAAGTGAAGAACAACTTACTTCAGGAGCCAATAAACTCTTTCAAGTTTATGGATTATGGGTAAAAGGAAAACAAAATTTACAATCCGGTTTTCTGAAAGATTTAGAATTGATTGACTTTCTCAATTATCAAACTAATTATGATGAATTAGTTTTGAACAAACTGATTGATAAAGCATCAGAAAATTGGAAAAAAATTCAAAACAAGGATGTTTGGTTAGAAGAAATTAGAGGAGGCGCAAATGAATAATTTGGGGATTAATAGTGTTATGCTAGATACCTCATTTTGCATAAGGTTAATGGATAAAACTGATAGCTTGCATCAAAACGCTTTGGAATATTATAAATATTTTTTAGAAGAAAAAATTACCATACATGTTTCTACAATTGTAATTGCCGAGTATTCTGTAGGCGATGATCCGCTTAACTTACCCTTGAATAATTTACAAATTGAGTCCTTCGACTTTATAGATGGTAAAAATGCCGGTTTATTTCATGCTCACTTAAAAGGGAATCAAGAAAATATCCAAGGTTATAATCGGAGAGTAATAGCAAATGATGTAAAAATCTTAGCTCAAATTCAAACTAAAAGAATTGAAGGAATTATTTCGAAAGACTTAAATAGTTTTAAGCAATACATAACTCCATTGAATGATGCAAATCTTTTACAAGTAAAATTTATTGATTTAAATATTTCCTTAACTCAAACTTTAGGTAAATTATTTATTTAATAATAGTTAAGCAAGCGCTTTATATTTTTCATTTTTATCGCTTCAATAAAGCTAAGTAAAGAAATCTGCAAGTTCAAGTGAGTGACACAACTCTGAAGTTGGGGACTTTAAAAAAACAAATTCTCGTAACTAAAGATTTTTTTAAAAAACCTTCCCTAAATATTTCCTAACAACCCTATTACCCTCTTTCTCATTTCGTAACTTTACACCATGCAGGAATATTTACAGGGATTGAATGAACCGCAACGTGAGGCGGTGCTGCACCGTGACGGACCTATCATGATTGTTGCCGGCGCAGGAAGCGGTAAAACAAAAGTGCTTACCACCCGTGTTGCCCACCTGATGGCTAATGGTGTAGATGCCTTTAATATTCTTGCATTAACCTTTACCAACAAGGCTGCCGCAGAAATGAAGGAAAGGGTTGAAAGAATTCTTGGTAATAACGAAGCAAGAAATTTATACATAGGTACTTTTCACTCTGTGTTCGCAAGAATTTTACGGGCCGAGGCTGACAAGCTTGGCTACCCCCGCAACTTTACCATTTATGATACTGATGATGCAAAGAGTGTTGTAAAAACGGTTGTTAATGAACTTGGTCTTGATGATAAACAGTACAAACCAAATGTAGTGTACAACCGTATTTCAGCAGCCAAGAATGGGTTGATAACCGCCGCAGAATACATGAATGATTATGCATTGCAACAGGAAGACGTAAGAGCCAACCGCCCGATGCTGGGACAAATATTTGATGCGTATTGCAAGCGCTGTTTTAAAAATGGTGCAATGGATTTTGATGATCTTCTTTTAAAATTTTATTTATTACTAAGCACACATCCTGAAAGCCTGAGTAAGTACCAGCGCAAGTTTAAATACATAATGATTGATGAGTACCAGGATACGAACCCGGCACAATATCAAATTATAAAACTACTCGGTGCCATGCATGAGAACGTTGCTGTGGTTGGTGATGATGCACAAAGCATTTACAGTTTTCGTGGCGCCACTATTGAAAACATTTTACAGTTTCAGAAAGATTATGATGAAGTAAAAATTGTAATGCTTGAACAAAATTATCGCAGCTCACAAAGTATTCTGCATGTTGCCAACGATATTATTGCCAACAACAAAGGTCAGTTGCCAAAAACATTATGGACAGCAAATGATGAAGGTGAAAAAATAAAACTCGTTCGTACAGCAACGGATAATGATGAAGGAAAATATGTGGCTGATGCCATACAGGAGCAGAAGCTCCGCAATCATTTTCGCAATAATGATTTTGCTATTTTATACCGCACCAATGCACAGAGCAGGAGCTTTGAGGAAAGTCTGCGCCGTATGAATATTGCTTACCGCATCTACGGCGGCATAAGTTTTTATCAGAGAAAAGAGATAAAAGATTTCTTAAGCTATTTAAGAATTGTTTTAAATCCGGGTGATGAAGAGGCATTGAAACGCATCATTAATTTTCCGGCAAGAGGGGTTGGAAAAACCACTGTTGAAAAAGCGATCCTGTTTGCGAATGAAAATAATATCTCCTTTTGGAATGTGCTGGAACGTGCTGCAGAATTTGGTTACAGGGCAAATACGCTGGAAGTGATTAACAACTTTGTAACCATGATAAAAATGTTTCAAAGTGAATTGCAGAAAAAAAATGCATACGATCTGGCGACAATTGTGGGCAAAAGCACAGGCATAATAAAAGATCTGTTCAATGATAAAACAACTGAAGGTTTAGCAAGATATGAGAACATACAGGAATTGCTTAACTCAATAAAAGAGTTTACTGAAACACCAACAGAAGATGGTGAGCTGCTGGATAAAAGCCTTGGCAGTTATCTTCAGCAAATAACTTTATTAACTGATGCCGATGATGATAAAGGCGAAAGCGATGTGGTAAAATTAATGACGATACATGCTGCAAAGGGTTTGGAATTTTCTGTAATATTTGTTGGTGGACTGGAAGAAACTTTGTTCCCCAATTCAATGTCAATTAATACAAAGGAAGAACTGGAAGAAGAGCGAAGATTATTTTATGTTGCCGTTACAAGAGCAAAAGCAAAACTTTATCTCACGTATGCAAACACCCGTTACCGTTTTGGTAACCTTACACAAAATGAGCCGAGCAGGTTTATTGATGAGCTGCCTGAAAAATATTTAGACCGTGCGTTTGCCGGCGGTAATATGCGCAACAACCAAACCTCTCACTGGAATCCTTTCGAAAAAATAAAATCTGCTATCAAAGGCCCAACTGATGAGCGCCCACGCTATACTGATAAACCTGCTTATGTAACCACTGCTGCCATAAAAATAAAAGAACATACACCTTCAGTTAATTTTGCGCCAAGTGATACCAGTGATTTACAGGAAGGCGCAAAGGTAGAGCATCAAAAATTTGGCTTTGGTGAAGTAATAAAAATGGAAGGCGCTGCACACAATCCTATTGCTACAGTTAAGTTTGAGCACAATGGCGAAAAAAAAATAATGTTGAATTATGCCAAACTGCGTGTTATAACTGATTGACCTTTTCTTGTTAAAGATTTGTTATCAGAAAAAAATTTTAGTCGTGAAATATTTTTACGATTCATTTTAAGACAGCGTTGGCATAAGTTTTGGCATCATAACAGCGAACCTCATTTATTCACTTGAAAAATTACAACTTTATGAAAAAGAAAATCTTTGGATTTTTAGCCAGCGCTGCATTTATTTTAATTTCACATTTTTCTTTTGCCCAATTAAACGTAGGAGTTAACTCTGCTACAAAAGCTACAACAACAGTTAACGCTGCAGCCGTTAACAGTGCTGTAAGCAAAACCGTTTCTACAACAAGAACAGCCACCAACACAGCTGTAACTAAGGCTACACAGGTTTCAACAACAGCAGTTACAAAAGTAAATAATGCTAAACCTGAACCGGCTGTAAAAGCTAATGCAGGTGTAAACACGGCTACGCAGGTTAATTCTTCAAACAACAATTCAGGAAACCAATCAAACGGAAATGGAAATTTAGAAAATGGAACAAGTATTCTTACCTCATCTCAAACAGATGCAACTGTATCAGGAAATGTGTCAACACAAAATACCACTGACGCAGTACAGGAAACAAAAACAAAAGTAAAAGACGGTGCTGATAAGACTAAGGAAAAAACAAAAGACAACGTTACAAAGGTTAAGGATAAAATAAAAGATTCAAAAGCTAATGTAAATATTTCTTCTGAAACAAAAGTAAAAGCTGATGTGAAGAAACAATAATAAACATAGCCCAATTTTTTTAACCGCAACCTTATAACTATGCCTTATACAAAAATTAAAAGTATATCCTTAATAGTTATAGGGTTGCTGGTTTTTTTTAGTGCAGATTCTCAAAACATCCGTGACAGCGCAAAGAACGAATTAACAGCAAGTGTAAATTATCAATCAAAACTTCATTACCTGGGAAGAACAGATAGTTTAAAAAGCAGCGGCCTTTTTCCTGTTATCGGGTTAAAAAGCAAAACAGGCTTTTATCTTAATTCCACATTTATTTTTATACAGAATGCTGCTACACCATTAAATTATACAGGCACTATACTGGAAGGTGGCTATCGTTTTCCTTACAGTAAAAATTTTTCCGGCAATATTTATTACGATCATTTTCTCTACCAGGATAAAAGCGTTTTAGTGCAATCAGCATTAAAAGGACAGGCCGGAGTAAATATAATTTACAATAATAAAATTGTGAATGTAAATGTTGGAGGTGATATTAAGTTTAGTAATGGCCAAACAGATTTTGGACTGACGGCAGGACTGGATAAACTTTTTCTTTTTAGAAATATTATTAATAATGCAGTGCTTGCAGTTAATCCATCCGCATATATTTATTCGGGTACACACACTTATTTTAAAAATGTAAAGAAGAACAATGGCCTGCCATTATTAGCAAACAATAGTTCTTCTATAGAACAGGCAAAACAATTTACTATTCTTTCTTATGAAGTATCTGCACCTATGGTTTTAGTTAAAGGAAAATTCAATGCATATATTTCTCCCGCCTATGTCATGCCTCAAAATCTGGTTACAGTTAATAGCAGACCTGATCTTTCTGAAAGAGGCAGTGATCTTTTCTATTTTTCTGCAGGAGTTGGGGTAAGGCTATAGTTTAGTTTTCGAGAAAAGAAAAATCTTGGTTATTTAACTCTGTTATATACTACCCGATGATGTATTAGGGCGCAAACTTATTAACTTTGGGATAGTTAAATTTTTTGTTATGATAAAAACAGGTAACCCCGTAATCAGCATATACACCGAAATGACCCCTAACCCTGAGACAATGAAATTTGTTGCCAACAAATTATTGTATCCGGGAAAGAGCATTGACTTTCAGGATGATGCAAGTGCCTCACCATCACCTTTAGCTACAGAACTTTTTAGTTTCCCTTTTATAAAATCAGTTTTTATAGCAAGCAATTTTGTTACGCTTACTAAAACAAATGAAACAGAAGACTGGCAGGATGTTATTCCTTCTATCAAGCAATTTTTAAAAGAATATTTAGAAGAGGGCAAGCCTGTTGTAAACGAAGAAGATGTTGCCAACATGAAATCAGAAAGCAGCAACGAAGTAAGTGCTGATGATGAAGATGTAGTAAAACGTATAAAAGAATTGCTCGAAAATTATGTAAAACCTGCCGTGGAAATGGATGGCGGCGCTATACAATTCAGAAGCTACGAAGATGGTAAAGTAAATCTTATGTTGCAGGGAAGTTGCTCTGGCTGCCCTTCTTCCATGATAACTTTAAAAGCCGGCATTGAAGGGATGATGAAGAGAATGATCCCTGAGGTGAAGGAAGTTGTAGCGGAAGCGGAGTAGAAAACACAGCCCCTCTAAATCTCCCCAAAGGGGAGACTTCCAAAAGATTCCGCTGTAGGGAATTTCAAATATTTATTTACCGCAGTTTATTTTTTAACCCCAGCTTTAGTATTTCAGAGCATCATCGTTGTGTCGCAATCACTTCATCCGCATAATGTTTAGCATCATAGAAATTTCAGAAAAATTTTAGCGTAACCAAGTCCTCCCTTTAGGGAGGATTTAGGAGGGTAGAGGGATTTCTGGTTTTACATATTTAGCCCACCGCAAACACTTATGGTTTGTCCTGTTACATAGCTACTCATATCGCTTGCTAAAAACAATGTAACATTGGCAATATCTTCTACAGTTCCAAATCTTCCCAAAGGAATATTGGCTTTGTATTTATCGGCGCCTTCGCCATCTTTTAAATAACCCGTCATATCAGTTTCTACAAAACCAGGGGCAATTGCATTGCATCTAACATTTCGGCTTCCCAATTCTGCTGCAATTGATTTTGTAAAACCAATGATGCCTGCTTTACTTGCTGCATAGCTGCTCTGGCCTGCATTTCCCCGCATACCAACTATCGAACTCATGTTGATGATACTTCCTTTTCTTGCTTTCATCATCGGGCGGATAACCTGCTTTGTCATGTTGAAAACGCTTTTTAAATTAGTAGTTATCACTTCATCCCATTGCTCGGGTGTCATGCGCAGCAATAAATTATCTTTTGAGATGCCTGCGTTGTTTACACAAATATCTACACCGCCAAATTCTTTCACCACATCATTCACAGTTGATTCTGCATAATCATAAATAGCAGCATTGCTTTTGTAAGCTTTTGCTTTTACACCATAAGATTGTAATCTTTCTTTCAACGACATTGCTTTTTCATCACTGCTCAAATAAGTGAAGGCAATATGTGCGCCATGCTCTGCCAGTTTTAATGCAATGCCTTCACCAATGCCACGGCTGGCGCCGGTTATAATAGCTACTTTATTTTCAAGAAGTTTCATAACTACTCAATTTCTTTTTTACTTATCAGTTTTATTTCCTCCAGCAAATTTCTTTCATTGCTTAATCTTGGTACTTTATGTTGTCCACCAAGTTTTCCTTTGCTTCGCAGCCATTCTGTAAAGGTTCCTTTTTTTACTGCATAAACAATGGGCATACGAAGTGCAATGTTTTTATGCCGCTTTGCCTCGTAATCACTGTTGATGGATTTTAATGCGCTGTCCAATTCAAATGTAAAGGTATTAAGATCGTCAGGCTCTTTATCAAATTCAATAAGCCATTCATGAGCGCCGTTGTTGTTATCGCTGAAATATACAGGAGCTGCCGTGTAATCAATAACAACGGCCCCGGTTTTTTCAGACGCAATGGTTATTGCGTTGTCAGAATTGTCAACAATTATTTCTTCGCCAAAAGCATTTATATAATGTTTAAGCCTGCCTGTGACTTTTATTTTGTAAGGCCGCAGCGATGTAAATTGAATAGTATCGCCAATTAAATATCTCCATAAACCTCCATTGGTGCTTATTACCAGCGCATAATTTTTATTCAGCACTACATCTTTTAAACCGATCGTTTCCGGATTATCTTTTCCATATTCATCAACAGGCATAAACTCATAAAAAATTCCATGATCAGTAAACAACAGCATTCCGTCATCATTTAGTTTATCCTGGCCTGCAATAAACCCTTCGCTTGCATTATATATTTCAAGATAGTTTATAGGCTTACCAATTAACCGGTCTAACTGCTCACGGTACGGCACAAATGAAACACCTCCATGAATATATAATTCAAGGTTTGGCCATACTTCTTTTAAATATTGTTTGCCTGATAGTTCTAAAACTCTTTTTATTAAAACGATGGTCCATGTAGGTACCCCAGCCAGTGAAGTAACATTTTCATTTATGGTGATATGGGCAAGCTTCTCAATTTTATTTTCCCATTCATCAAGCAATGCAACACTTAGTTCGGGAGTACGGATCCAGTGGCCCCAAAAAGGAGTATTCTGTATAAGAACAGCGCTCAGATCACCATAATGAATGTCTTCATTTACCTGGTGCACCTGGTGGCTTCCACCAACAACTAAACTTTTTCCTGTGAGTAAATCGCTTTCAGGAAAATTGTTATAATAATTTGTAAGTACATCTTTGGAGGCCTTAAAGTGCATGTCAGTAAAGCTTTCATCACTGATGGGAATGAACTTGCTTTTATCTGAAGTGGTGCCGCTGCTTTTTGCAAACCAGTTTACAGGGGTGTTCCAAAGAATATTTTCTTCTCCGTTCATCATGCGTAAGATGTAAGGTTTTATATCATCGTACTCATGGATGGGAACATTTTTTTTGTATTCACTGATTGAAAATAATTTTTCAAAATTATACTTACGCCCAAACTCAGTGTATTGCGCAGAAGTTATCAGGTGTTGTAAAACCTCCCGTTGTGCGGCGATGGGATCACACACCCAGTTCTCTATACGCCACAATCTTAACCTTGCTAAACGTGATATGGCAGGACTAAGCAGTTTCATTGATAAGCAAAGTAGGATTTTATTTCGTGAAACGTGACACGTCAGCCGTGAAATAGAAGATTCAAACTTTAAAATTTATTTACGTTTCACCTTTTACGTTTCACGTCTTTATGCCTGTAAAAAATCTTTTCTCTTTAATTCAAAATTTCTTCCGAGATATAATCTTCTTACGTGTTCATCATCTGCAAGCTCTTCGGCCGTACCATGTTTAAAAATTTTTCCTTCTATCAAAAGATAAGCCCTGTCGCAGATAGACAAGGTTTCATTTACATTGTGATCAGTAATTAGAATTCCGATGTTCTTAAATTTTAATTTATTTACTATCGACTGAATATCCTCAACAGCAATAGGATCTATACCGGCAAATGGTTCATCTAATAAAATAAATTTAGGATCCACTGCCAGCGCTCTTGCTATTTCTGTTCTTCTTCTTTCGCCGCCGCTAAGTACATCACCATTGCTTTTGCGTACATGGCTTAATCTCAATTCTTCTATCAGCGATTCTAATTTTTCTTTTTGTTGTTTTTTATTATAGCTACTCATTTCCAAAACGGCAGCAATATTATCTTCTACACTAAGCTTTCTAAAAACACTTGCTTCCTGCGGTAAATAGCCAATGCCCATCTTTGCTCTTTTGTACATGGGCAGTTTAGTTATATTAAGATCATTCAAAAAAATATCACCTTTATCAGGCCTTATTAAACCTACAACCTGGTAAAAGCTTGTTGTTTTTCCTGCACCATTTGGTCCTAATAAGCCAACAATCTCTCCCTGCTGTACATGGAATGAAACATGATTTACAACAGCCCTTCTGCCGTAATGCTTTACAATATCTTTTGCGTAAATAGTTTGATTCAAAACAATGTGTTTAAACAAAAATAAGAGAATGGAATTTAAAAAGCAGTGGAAGAAATGTTATAATAAGTTTTATATTACAGCTTATGTTTGTGACAACTATAATTAAATGAAAAGAATTATAACATGCAGCGACGGCACATGGAACAAGCCAGGCACTACTGACAGGAGAACTGTTGTAAAAACCAACGTAGAAAAAATGTTCAATACAATATGTTCGTCCGGCACTGATGGTATTCAACAATGCAAAATTTATGATGAAGGTGTTGGCACGGGTTATTCCGAAAGAGATAAAATTACCGGAGGACTCACAGGGCACGGTCTTGATAAGCACATTCAGGATATGTATACTTTTATTGCATTAAATTATCAACCGGGCGATCACATATTTTTATTTGGATTCAGCAGGGGGGCTTATACAGCAAGGAGCATTGCAGGTTTTATAAGAAATTGCGGAGTGCTGAAACCACAATATATTCATCTTGTTAATAAGGCATTTGAATTGTACAGAAACAAGAACGATTACAGCACGCCTGATTCTGACCTGATGACATCTTTCAGAAAAAATTATTGTTTTGAAAATATAACACACACAAAATTTATTGGTGTGTGGGATACAGTAGGCAGTCTCGGCATTCCTTTGCCGTGGTACAAATTCAAAAATAAAAACCGTTACAAGTTTCACGATGTAACATTAAGCAGCACTGTTGGCAATGCGTACCATGCATTAGCGATAAATGAAAAAAGATTTTTGTTTAAACCCACGTTATGGGAAAAAAGTAAGAAAGCTACAGGCAATCCTAATGACCCGCAACATATGGAGCAGCGCTGGTTTGCGGGCGTTCATTCAAATATTGGAGGAGGCTATGCCGATTCTGGCTTAAGCGATGTTGCATTAAACTGGCTGATAGAAAAAGCAAAAGATGTTGGCTTGTGCTATGATGATGATCGCCTGAAAGAAATTAAACCGGATTATTCAGGAGAACTTCGCAATTCATATACACCAACGTATTGGTTCTGGCTACCCTGCCAAAGAAAAATTACTTTGAATGATAATTCCAACCAGTCAATTGATGAAAGTGTTTGGGAAAGATATAATGCAAATGAAAAGTATAGACCTGGTAATTTACAAGGTATTAAACAATAAAGAATAAAAAAAAATTTGCCCAAACAATAGCGCTTCTATCAGCATCGTTTTGTCTCCTAAGCCTTTGGAAACTCACTTGTACACCTGTGCATTTCTTTTTTTACAAAACAGTTGTTTAAGTTTGCACTCAATTTTTAATAATGAAAGTCACCGATCACATAAAAGCTGGAAAGGATATAGTAATATCTTTTGAAATTTTACCACCACTTAAGGGGAAAACAATTAATTCCATTTACGATCATCTTGATCCGCTGATGGAATTTAATCCTGCATTCATCAATGTAACGTATCACCGCAGCGAACAGGTTTTTAAAAAGAAAGCGGATGGAACTTTTGATAAAGTAGAAGTAAGAAAAAGACCAGGTACTGTTGGAATTTGTGCCGCTATAATGAATCATTATAAAGTGGATGCTGTACCGCATTTGATATGCGGCGGCTTTAGCAAGCAGGAAACAGAAAGTGCTTTAATTGACCTTGCTTTTTTAGGAATAGATAATGTTTTGGTGCTGCGTGGCGATGCAGCCAAAAATGAAACACTATTTGAGCCGGAACAAAACGGGCACCGGTATGCTATTGATCTTTTAAAACAGGCTGTTGATCTTAATAATGGAATTTATTTAGAAGAAGATATAAGAGATGGCTCTAAAACGCAATTCTGTATTGGTGTTGCCGGCTATCCGGAAAAACATTTTGAAGCGCCAAATCTGCAGACCGACCTGAAATATTTAAAAGCAAAAGTGGATGCAGGCGCTGAGTATGTTACCACTCAAATGTTTTTTGATAATAAAAAATATTTTGATTTTGTAAAAGCATGTAAAGAAACGGGAATTGATGTTCCCATAATACCCGGATTAAAACCTATCACTTCAAAAAAGCAATTATCGGTTTTGCCAAGAACCTTCCATGTTGATATTCCTACAGAACTCAGCACCGAAATTTTAAAATGCAAAGATGATAAAGATGTAGAAGTAGTGGGTACCGAATGGCTTTTGATGCAATCAAAAGAATTAAAAAAATCCGGAGTGCCTATCCTGCATTATTATACGCTGGGCAAGCCTCATGTAATAGTTAATGCAGTAAAGCAAATTGTATAGTTTGGTATTGACTGGCGGCGATACTAACAAGAGAGGGCCTTAATAAAAAATTTTAAAAAAAAAGCTGCTCAAATTTTGAACAGCTTTTTTGTAGTTATGCAGAGAATTATTTTCCGATGGGCACGCCTACAGAAAAACTTAATGTGCGGTATTTATTTTTATCATCTGATGCATTATTGCTTTCAGTAGAATTGATCTTTGTTAAGCCATAACCATAATTAGCTTTCAATAATATTTTTCCAAGATCAAATCCTCCGCCAATATTTATACCAAAATCAAAACGCTTCAATTTATAGTAAGCAGCATCTTCCTGACGGGAAGTAAAAGGATTGTCATTTGCATACTGAATAGTATTTTCAGAATGGCTGCTTATCCCGATAATTTTTTGATCTGTTGTTGATTTACCTGCAACACCAATAGCTGCATAAGGGCCTGCATGGAAGAAAAGGCCATGTGTTTTTTGCAACGGAACTCTTACAACAACATTTAAAGGAACCTCGATGTAGAAAGGATTAAATTTTGTTTTTACATAATTGTCTGAGGTGTTGCCGGAGGTATAATACGTATTTGCTTTGGAACCTTTGCCTGTAAACAACAGGCCGCTTTCAAGGTCAACAACTTTTGATAAACCAAAACGCCCCAATATGCCGGCATTAAAAGTGGTGAGCATATTATTGTCTTCCGTTTGCCCGCTGGTGGTTTTAGTAATGTTGGCAAGGTTTACGCCTCCCTGGATATATACCTGCGCTTTTGTACTTGTGAGCATTGCCATAGCAAATGCTGCAACTAATAATTTTTTCATTTTTGGTTTAGTTTTCTTGTTAATGATGAGGTTAATAATTAAGTTTCATCAGTAAGGCAAAAACTTTGCCAAGCGGCCCTGTGATAAAAAAATAAAGGAAAATTTTAAACAGATATGTTTACGGGAGTACTTAAAAATCAAAGCAGCGATTGAAAAACTTTTTCATTAACCTTAACAGGATATTTCTTTTTTAATTGTTCTATCCATTTTTCTTCTAAAAAATTTTGGTAATCATTTATTACAAGTCCACGGGCTTCTTCAAAATTACGTTGCTGATTGGAGGGATATATTTTTATAATTTTTACAAAGGTTGCCGTGCCATCATTTTCATTAACCAAAGGTTCTGTTATCATTCCTTCAACAAATTTTGTATTTGGCTTTGCGGGTATTTGAGTAATCTCATACCTGCCGGAGTCAGTTTGTATTTGTGCTGTATTTTCTTCTGCTACCTGTTCCCGGCTTTTACCTTTTTTAATTTGCTCTGCAACATCTTTTGCGGTTTTTTCATTAGAAGCAGAAAGTAAAACTGCATCAGCACTTTCGTTCCAGGTATATTTTGTTTTGTGCTGACTGTAATAATTTCTTAATCCGGCAGAGTCGTTCGATGCTTTGGTCCAAACATTTCTTTCCATCACTTCAAACAACATATTGCCATCCTTAAATTCCTGCAACTGGTATTTAAATGCAGGGCTAAAATCCGGTAACCTTTTTTTATAATTTTCCAGAGCAGTTTTTGAAATAAATTTATTCATTAATACACTGTCTGATTCCTCATTGTTTGAGCCGGCAGCTTTATAATCTTTAATGAATGTTAGCCAGTCACTAACTTTTATGTTCTGGTTATTAATAGAGAACAAAGGTGTCTGGCCATTGTAATGGCCTGACACCTTATTACTAACCAAAAAACTGTCTGTTAATTTCCAAAGATCATTTTCTTTAATAGCTATATTTTTTTTATAACTTAATTTCTTTAAAACATCACTTAAAAATTTTTCTTTGGCAGATGTTACCCTGCTGTCCTGAAGAACCTGTTGCTTCAAAATAAACAAATAGCTGTCATTGGTTTTATCCTGCGGGGTTTGTAAGCGTGATAATCTTTTTACAATATGGTAACCAAATTGAGTTTTAAATGGGGGAGTGATATCGCCATCTTTCTGTAAGGCAAAAACTTTATTTTCAAAAAACGGATCATACCTGCCCACTCCAAATTCGGGCATTACACCACCCGCCATATACGTCATCTTATCATTACTAAATTCTTTCGCCAGCTCTCCAAAGTCAGTACCAGACTGTAATGCGTGGTAAAGTGAATCAGCAATTTTACCGGCAGAAATTTTATCTTCTTCCTTAGCCCCTTCGGGAATTGCAATTAATATTTGTGCAGCTTTTATTTTACCAACAGCTTTTCTTTCTTCCATATTTTTAAAAATATAATAACCATTTTTAGCCGGCAACGGTTTACTCTCTTCTCCTGGTTTTAATTTATATACAACATTTTCCATTTGGTATGGCAGGTTAAAAACAGTAACAAAACCCAGGTCATTCCACATCAATTTTGTTACCGAATGTTTTCTGGAGACGGAAATCGAATCAGGATAATCTTTTAGCGGATATAACAGGTAACCAACATGAATATCTTTTTGGCTCCTCTCAAATGCCTGCTGTACTAATGCATTCACCTGGCTCTCATCAGTAAGGTAACTTTCTTCAATTTGTGTGCGAAAATTTTGCAGGTCATTAGCCAGCGAGCCTAAAGTATCTATCCGCATATCCTTAGCTGCCTTTACTTTCAGCTTAAATTTTATGTAAAGATCAAGGTATTCACGCAATGCCATTGCTTTATCGGTAACGGCAGTTTTGTTTTTATTGTAAGCTCTTAAAAATTCATCTTTACTAACCGTGTTACTGCCATAAGTAAATAAGGGTTGAGAATAAATGGATGTGGTAAAACAGGCAAAAATGAAAAATAAAAAAAACCGTTTCATTTGATAGAATTAATTAGCGGGTTTATTTTTTAGTTTGGTTTGAAGAAGGTCATCCATTTGTTGCAGCGTTAATTTTTTTGCTATGATGCGTTTTTCTTTGTCCAGCAAATATAGTGTAGGTGTTTGGGTTATATCGTAGAGTTGTTTATAGCCTGGCTTTTGAGAATCCGCTATAGTTTTTTTTGTTTCTTCCGTTTGGTAAACATGTATCCAGTCTTTTAAATTATTTTCTTTGATGAATTGTATCCATTTTACTTTTTCATTTTCACTTAATACGCCATAAATTTTTACTCCCTGTTGTTTCCATTTTGCCTGGTATAAGGAATCAAGCTTTGGCACTTCTTCACGACAATGGCTGCAGGTGGGGTCCCAAAAACAAACAACAGTAAATTCGGCATTTACACCATACAGCGGCGTTGGCTTTCCTGTATTGTCAACCATATCAAGGTCTGCGGCTTTCTCACCAATTAAATTAGACATAACCATGTATGCCCTGTTAGAGATTGCGGTTAATTGTTTTTCGTTCAGCCAGTTTGAAACACCTTTGGAATGATAATTTTCAAACAGGTGAACAAACACTGCATCCTGTCCCATGTATTTTGGATAGATATATTCATCCGTTAACCAGTTCAATAAAAATTTATACATCTCTGTATTGGTGCGTGCCAGCAGCAATAAATAATCTGATTCTTTAATTATTGTATCAGCAGCAGGAACTAAAATGTCTCTGAAATATCTTTCAACTTTTGGCAAAAAAAACGGCGTACGGATGATCCTGTTATCCATAAAACTTATTCCATCCCAATAATGTTTTTTGTAGAATTGATAGTTAGTTATAGAATCCTGTTTTGTTAAAGGGTGTGCAATAGGAAATCCGGGTTCCTTCATGCTTTTAAATAAAGTTGCCAGCATAGATTGCGGATGTTGGTTTATGATATTCTCCCTGTATTGATTAAGTTCTTTATTGTAGTGCTGGTAATTATTTTCATGCAAAACAGAATCACTTTTTGTTTTACTGTTACTATAAGCCTGCTGTTCTGCCTGCAGTTGTTTGCCTTTTATTGCTATATACTTTTGATACTGCTGAAAGAGGTTATTTTCCTTTGATCCTGTAACAATTGTTTTATTCAGAAGATCTGTTGTATCTGATTTAACAGTGATTATTTGTTCCTGGTCTGCTAAAAAATCAATCAGTTTATTTTTGCCGGGGAAAACAATTGAGTAGATGCCCGGCTGTAATTTTTGATTCTTTTTAAAAATTGCAATGCCTTTATTATTTACTAATGCCGAATCCTCTACATTAATATTTTTTCCATAATAATACGTAAGATAGGCAAGGCCACTTTTATAATTTGGCGTTTGCAGGGTTATCCGGTATTGGCTTTTAGCTGCACAGGCTACTATAATTAAAATAAGGGTAATTAAAGATCTTTTCATCAGCTTAAATAATGGTGGCAAAAATATCTAAACCAAGCGAAAAAGTATATGCCATATAAAATCCTTAACATTTTATCAATAACGCACTTACTGAGTTATAAAGTATTTTTGCCGCCTTAGAAAAGACGATGCGGAAGAAAAAATTTGTTATTAAAGACCTTGCCATTACGGATTATGCTTCAGAAGGCAAATCACTTGGAAGGATTGAAGGGAAAGTGATTTTTGTTGAAGGCGCAGTGCCGGGAGATGTAGCCGATATCTTTATTACAAAAACTAAAAAGGATTGGGCAGAAGGGAAGGCAATAAGCTTTACAGAATATTCAAAAGAAAGAACGGAACCATTTTGCATTCACTTTGGTATATGCGGAGGTTGTAAATGGCAGATGCTTCCTTATGAAAAACAATTGCAATATAAACAGCAGGAAGCAGAACAAATTTTAAAAAGAATTGGCAAAGCTCAGATGCCGGAGATATTACCCATCATTGGCTCTGATAAAACAATTTATTACCGCAATAAATTAGAATTTACTTTTAGTAACAGGCGCTATCTCACCAACGACGAAATAAATAAGTCTGAAAAAATTTCACAGGAAAATGCGCTGGGCTATCATGCCCCCGGAATTTTTGATAAAATAATTGATATACAGGAATGCTGGCTGATGGATGATATAAATAATCTTATCCGCAATACCATTCGTGCTTATGCAGTTGAAAATAACCTTTCTTATTACGACATACGGGAGCACAAAGGTTTTTTGCGAAACATTATTATACGCTATTGCACCACAGGAGAGTTGATGATAAATTTTGTTTTTGGTAATGATAACGAAGAAGAAATTAAAAAACTGCTGGATTATTTATTAGAAAAAACCCCTTCCGTCACCACATTGCTATACACTATCAATGTAAAATGGAATGACAGTATTTACGATCTTGATCCACAGGTTTATTTTGGAAAAGGATACATAACAGAAATCCTTGGCGAATTTAAATTTAAGATTTCTCCAAAATCATTTTTTCAAACCAACACTAAACAGGCAGAACAATTGTATGAGGTTGCCAAAAGTTTTGCAGCACTTACCGGTAATGAAATTGTATACGATCTTTATTGCGGCACAGGAAGCATTGGTATCTTTTTAAGCAAACAGGTAAAAAAAGTTATTGGTGTAGATGTAATTGAAGAATCAATTAAAGATGCAAAAGAAAATGCTGTATTAAATAATATTGAGCATGCGAATTTTTTTACGGGAGATGTAATTGAAATTTGCGACGAAGCTTTTTTTACACAACACGGAAAGCCTGATGTGATTATCACAGATCCGCCAAGGGCAGGCATGCACAGCAAATTAATTACCAAATTACTGGAAATTTCGGCGCCTAAAATTGTGTATGTAAGTTGTAATGTAGCCACCCAGGCAAGAGATATAAATCTGCTAAGCGAAAAATATAAAGTTGAAAAAATTCAACCGCTGGATATGTTCCCTCATACCCATCATATAGAATGTGTGGTGCTATTACAATTGAAGCAGTAAATTGCACCATAAATAAAATCTATTAATAGTTCAATACGGAAATTAAATGCAGAAAACAACATCGATAGTTTTAAATCTTATCATCATTAATGCTTTGGTATATGTAGCACAAATGATAATGGACAAAACAACTGGGCTTACCAATTACATTGCTCTATACTCTTATCAAAGTGAAAATTTTAAACCTTACCAATTGGTAACGCACATGTTTGCCCATGATCCCGGAAATTTCTTTCACATACTTTTTAATATGTATGCCCTGTGGATGTTTGGTGCAGTGCTGGAGAGGGTTTGGGGACCAAAGAAATTTTTGATCTTTTATCTTGTATGTGGGTTGGCAGCAGGTATAGCGCAAATGTTTACGATGAATATAAATGGATCTGCTGTAGGCGCTTCCGGTGCTATTATGGGTTTGCTTGCAGCATTTGCCTATTTATTTCCTGATACAAAATTTTATATTCTTCCGTTTCCTTTTCCTATAAAAGCAAAATTTATGGTGGCAATTTACGCAGCAATTGATCTGTTCGGCGGCCTTCACCCCGGCGCTGCCGATAACATTGCACACTTTGCCCATTTGGGCGGTATGGTCATGGGGTTTATACTGGTTATAATCTGGGGCAAAACAAACACAAAAACATTTTAGTAAAACTTAACTTTCTGTAACCGGAGGGGTGGTTTATTAATGTAACTTTATAACCATCTTAAGTAGTATGAGTGAATCTGAAAGATACCTTGGTTATCAAAAACGCAAAATTTCCCTGGGGGCAGATGGAAATGCCCTGATGATCTTGATCAGTATTAATGCTGTTTTTTTTATTGCCGTATGGTTTCTCCAGATCATTTATTATATCATACAATCACCTTCCGGCAGTTTTGAAGGAAATGTATTGCCATGGTTCATTATGCCGGCTAAACTATCTGCATTAGCGCAAAAACCATGGACAGTTTTTACTTACATGTTCGTTCATATACGTGTGCTTACTGTAATTACAAATATGCTTTGGCTTTGGGCTTTCGGTTCAATTTTACAAAGCATCACCGGCAACCGAAAATTAATTCCTGTTTACATTTACGGAGGCATAGCCGGGGCAGTAGCATTTGTAGCAGCTAATTATTTATTACCTCAATTGCAACCAACTATAAATTCTTCCTTTATACATGGCGCCAATGCAGCCACTATGGCTATTGCTGTAGCCACAACAGCATTGGCTCCGGATTATCGTTTTTTTAAAATGCTTAATGGCGGCATACCTATCTGGGTACTTACCTTATTGTATGTTATTATTGATTTTGCCGGTGTATCAGGCGCCAGTGCGGCATATAATATTTCACATCTTGCAGGCGCTTTTACCGGGTTTATGTTTGTATTTAGTTTGCGCAGGGGCAGAGACTGGAGCCTGTGGATGAATAATTTTTACGGCTGGTTCATTAATCTTTTTAATCCTGATAAAAAGAAAGCAGCAACACAAATAAGAATTAAAGAAAAGGTTTTTTATAAAACAGGAAATCAAAAACCTTTTACAAAAAACTCAAATATAACGCAGCAAAGAATAGATGAGATACTTGATAAAATAAATCAGAAAGGGTATCATTTATTAAGTGAAGAAGAAAAGAATATTTTAAAAAGAGCCGGGGAAGCGGATCTTTAATTATTTTGATACCGTAACTTAATCAATACTAACTTAATCCGGCTTACTGCCAATGGCAAAACCATTTTTCAGAAGGGTTACCAAAAATTTTTTTATTATCTGCAATATTGTGGCTGCTGTTTGCTTTGTATTGGGCAGCTATGTAAAATTTTTTAATCCTGATCGCTGGTGGTTTATCGGGTTGCTCACACTAAGCCTGCCCTATATTTTAATTACCCTTCTCCTCTTTTTTTTCTGCTGGCTTTTTGCTAAAAAAATGTGGATGTTAGTATCGCTGTTAGCCATTGCTTTTTGCTGGAAGGCAGTGCAAAATATTTTTCCATTACATCTTTCATCAACATTTAAACAGGAAAAATTATTGAATAATATTCGTGTGATGAGCTGGAATGTTGAGCACTTTGATATTCTGGAATATAAGACCCATCCTGAAAAAAAAGAAGCCATGATAAAGCTGGTAGAACAATACCAGCCTGATATTGCCTGTTTTCAGGAGATGGTTGGCGGTGATGATGATAAGGCGATAAATTACCTGGGAGATTTTAAACGAAGGATGGAATTCACGGGTTATTTTTATTCTTACGAAAACCGGTTTGATTTTGACAGGGTGCATCATTTCGGGATAATTACATTTTCAAAATTTCCTATTGTAAATAAACAAACCATCAGCTCACCGCCACACGATTACAATTCAACTTTTCAATACACTGATGTAATAGCCGGCAGTGATACCATAAGGATATTTAATATTCATTTACAATCATTAAAATTTACCCAGGATAATTTAAAATATTTAGATAACCCCGGAATCAATACGGATACAGCGCTGTCAGAATCAAAAAGTATTATCAGCAAACTAAAACGTGGATTTCTTAAACGGAAAGTACAATCTGAAAAAGTAAAAGAAGAAGTGGACAAAAGCCCTTACCCTATTATTGTGTGCGGCGATTTTAACGATGTGCCAAACTCTTACGCCTATTGTAAAATTGGTGATGGATTGCAAAATGCTTTTGTTGAAAAAGGAATAGGATTTGGAAGAACATTTTCCGGTATTTCCCCAACGTTAAGGATAGATAATATTTTTGCGGATAAAAAATTTACCATACAGCAGTTTACAAGAATCCCTAAAAACTTAAGCGATCATTTTCCTATTATTGCTGATGTTAGTTTGCACATAAATAAATAAATTTTATCTTTATAAAGATGAATAACGTTATACTATATCACATCTGCAAATGTTGCCTGTGCACATCCGGCAAATAAATTTTCTTATTTCTTACCTGCCTGTCGGCAGGCAGGTTTCATTTCTTATTTCTAATTTTACCATATGTCTCTTAAAGTATATAATTCCCTTTCAAGGAAAAAAGAAGAGTTTAAACCCATAACAAAAGGTCATGTAGGTATGTATGTATGCGGCCCCACAGTGAGTGGTGAAAGCCATTTAGGGCATGCACGGCCTTATATAACTTTTGATATTGTGAACCGGTATTTATTGTACCTGGGTTACAAAGTGCGGTATGTACGCAACATAACCGATGCAGGACATTTTGAAGAAGAAGGCAGGGAAGCAGAAGATAAGATATCTAAAAAAGCACAGCTTGAAAAAATTGAACCCATGGAACTGGTGCAGAAATACACCAACCTTTTTCATTGGGCGATGAAGGAATTTAATATACTTGATCCAAATATTGAACCCACCGCAACCGGGCATATTGTGGAACAAATAACCATGATCGAAAAAATCATTGAAGCAGGTTATGCTTATGTTTCCAATGGCTCAGTTTATTTTGATGTAAAAAAATATGCAGCTACACATGACTATGGAAAATTGAGCGGAAGAGTTATTGAAGATCTTTTAGAAACCACCAGACACCTTGATGGTCAGGATGAGAAAAGAGACAAAGCAGACTTTGCATTATGGAAAGCTGCACCGCCGCAACATATCATGCGCTGGAAAAGCCCGTGGGGAGAAGGTTTTCCCGGATGGCATATTGAATGCTCTGCTATGGCAACAAAATATTTAGGTGTTGAATTCGATATTCATGGAGGAGGGATGGACCTTTTATTTCCTCATCATGAAAGTGAAATAGCCCAAAGCACCATCTGTAATCATCACACACCGGCAAAATATTGGCTGCATAATAATATGATAACGATTGGCGGCAAAAAAATGGGTAAGAGTTATAATAATGTTATTAAGCTTACTGAAATGTTCAGCGGTAATCATCCATTGCTTACGCAGGCATTCACACCAATGACCGTTCGTTTTTTTATTTTGCAAACACATTACCGCAGCACACAGGATTTTAGCAGTGAAGCATTGGTGGCAGCAGAAAAAGGATTGAAGCGTTTGTGGGAAGGATATGAAGTGCTGCAGAAGTTACCTGGTACAAGTATCCGGTTACCAGTAACCGGCAACCGGCAACCGGCAGCCGATAAAGACCTCGAAGCTCAATGCTCAAAGCTCTTGGCAGAATTAGATGATTTTATGAATGATGATTTTAATACGGCAAAAGTGTTGGCTAATTTTTTTGAAATGGTTCCCTTCATCAACGGAATTAAAGATGGCCATATAAGTATGGATGCACTTTCTTCCAACACTTTTCAATTAATGAAAACATCTTTTAAACTCTGGCTGGAAGATATTCTTGGATTAAAAAATCCAAAAGAAAATAACCCAGTATTAAACAGTGTTATGGAATTGTTGATAGAGATAAGAAAAGAATCAAGGGAAAATAAAGATTTTGCAACATCTGATAAGATAAGGAATCAATTGAATAAGGCAGGTATATTATTAAAAGATAAAAAGAACGGGAACATAAGTTGGGAAATACTTTAACCGCAGAGAAAAGAGAAACAAAGTTTACGCAGAGAGAAATAATAAGAAAGAGATTTTAAAAATTCTCTGCGTGAACTCATCTAACTCTGCTCTCTGCGGTAAATTTTTTAAAAGAGCTGTATGGAACACATTTTACATTTATCAAAAGATAAAAAGTTTAAAAAAATTCTTGAACTGCAGGAGCCATTTGTATTGCAGCCACGTAAAAAAGTTTACCTGTATTTATGTTCTTCTATTATCAGCCAGCAATTAAGTACAAAGGTTGCTAAAGTAATATTTAAACGTTTTTTAGCTTTGTTTGGAAGGAAGGAACCTACTGCAAAAGAAATATTGGAAATACCTGTTGAGAAATTTCGCAGCATAGGGTTCTCCAATGCCAAAGCCAGCTACGTTCATAATGTCTGCAAATTTTTTGTTGAGAAGAATCTTACTGACACACGCTTACATAAAATGAGTAATGAAGAAGTAATTGATCTTCTTACACAAATAAAAGGAGTTGGGAAATGGACGGTAGAAATGATATTGATGTTCACTCTCGGACGAGAAGATGTTTTTGCTGTTGATGATTTGGGTATTCAACAGGCAATTACTAAATTATATACATTAGATGCGACTGATAAAAAAGCAATGAAAGAAAAGATGTTAGATATCTCCTCTAAATGGTCTCCTTATCGTACGTATGCCTGCAGGTATTTGTGGGGATGGAAGGATAGCTAAGAGACAAAAGAGTTGAAAGAGATAAAGAGTAATAGCAAAGATCACATGAGATAAAAAATCTCTTTTACTCTTTTATCTCCTTGTTCTCTTACCAATTATTTTCTTCTTATCAAAGGGTTGTTCAATCCGTTCACAATATTATCAACAACAATAAAATCTCTAAGCTTACTGAACAATTGCGTTAGTGTTTTAAAACCAAATGTTCTTGAATCAAAACTTGGATCTAATTTTCTTAAAGCCAATCCCATTGTGGAAACGTACACTTCGTTGCTTTCATTGGCGCTCATATCAAAAGCTTTATTGATAAGCCTTGTATCAACCGTAACTCTTTCTTTTTTATGAATCACTTTTTTTTCTTCCTGCTCAACTTTGGGTTCCAGGTTTTCAACATGCGTAAATATCTCACACGATTTTACAAATGCATTGGGCGTTTTTTTCTCCCCAATCCCCATAACAAAAATTCCATCTTCTCTTATGCGTTTTGCGAGGCCTGTATAATCACTGTCGCTGCTTACAATGCAAAAACCATCCACTAAATTATCATGCAAAATATCCATGGCATCAATTATCAATGCACTGTCAGTGGAGTTTTTCCCTGCAGTGTAAGAAAATTTTTGAATAGGATTAAATGCCATTTCATTCAATTGTGCTTTCCATGAGTTCATGTGCGGCGTTGTCCAGTCGCCATATACTCTGCGGATTGTGACCTTGCCGTACTTTGATGCTTCTTCCAAAACAAGGTTGAGCAAACGTGGTTGTGCATTATCACCGTCAACAAGTAAAGCAATTCTGTTCATTTTATTTTCCATAAAAAAAATATTGTCTTACAAAGCTATGATATTGATGGAAGGGTGATTTGAATATATTATTTCCAATCTTTTTTTTCCAGCGTAAAAATATCTTCCACTTTTGTTTTTAATATTTCCGCAAGCTTTAAAGCAAGAGGTGTTGTAGGAACATAATATTCTTTTTCAATTGAAATAATTGTTTGCCTGCTTACAAATACTAGGTTTGCAAGACTCTCTTGAGTTAAACCATTTGCTTCTCTAAGTTCTTTAAGATTGTTTTTCACATTTTAGTTTTATTACTCTGTATTTAAGAAGATAGAAAAAAAAGATATAAAAAAGGATTGAGTTAAATATATATCTAAATGCACTGGGATCATCTTTATGTAAAAAACTCAATATCTGACTTTCAGTAATTAAATACTGAATAATTAGAAAGCTAAAAGCTATAGCATATGATGTTAATCTAACACTTTGAATAAATTCATCTTCTATTTTTTCTTTTGACATAATAAAGAAATATCCGGCAAGAATAAGCGACACTTTAACAAGTGGCGTAATAAACCCTTTTGGAATATTCGGATCACTTATTTTCATAAATATTAAAAAGGTTATTACAAGTAGAATAATTATTAATGAAATTTTTTTAAAATAATTGGGCAAGAGTCTTAGTTTCATAGATGTAAAGTTTATTTAACGTCAAATATACTTTACATTCCCTATAAAACAAATAATTAAATAAAAAAAACTTCCTACATTATATGTTGTCTTATTGAATTACCCTGAAATATTTTATCCATGGGCCAATTACTTCTTTATATTGCCTGGCCATTACTCTTGTAATTTGTGCAATATGCGTAAGATCATGCACCGTCCAGGTAGATAATAATTGCCTTAGAGTAACTTCTCCAAATTCAGGATGGATACCGGTTTTATAAAGATCGTCATCAGTTAGCCGAAGGCTTTTTAATTTTTGTAAATTTTCTTTTCTCAATGCTGCAAACACTGATAAAAGTTGTTGTAAATTTTTTCCTTCGCTTTCTTTAAACTGTTCAAACCTGTCGAAGGGAATAAATTTTTTATCGCCTTTGTGTAAAATAATTTCAAGTCTTCGCATCCAATCAGTACGTTCTCCCTGGATGAGGTGACCAACAATATCATAAGGGCTCCATGTATCGTCGCCTTCATTGTTCATTGTCCACTCATCCGAAACTCCGGAAAGTAATTTCTGCAAAATTTGGGGCGTTCTTTCCAACACCTCTACTGTTTTATTAAGATCGAAAAGCATTTTTATTTCTAAAATAAATTATTTGTATATAGTTTATTCTACATTTACTACTACTAAAATAAACTTTATGAGATACTTTTTTGTGCTGGCATCAGCTTTAATTTTTCACTCCTGTAAAAACAATGAGACATCTGTAAAAAAAGAAGTGAAGCAGTACACCATTGAGCAATTCTATAAAACAAAAAATATTGGCGGTGGTATATTCAATAAGGATGAAACTAAAATTGCGGTTAACAATAACGAAACGGGTATTTATAATGTGTATGAAATTAATCTTTCGGATACAGGAATGAAACCCATAACAAATTCTGCCAAAGAATCTTTTTTTGTAAATGATTATGTTGCCGGTACTGATAATATTATTTATTCTGCAGACCAGGGCGGAAATGAAAACAGCCATATGTACCTGTTGCATCCAGGTGACAGCGCTAAAGACCTTACTCCGGGAGCGAAAGAAAAGACACAATTTTTTGGCTGGAACAAAGCCAGAACCATATTATATTATACAAGTAATAAAAGAGATCCAAAATATTTTGATTTGTATAAAATGGATACCGCATCATGGACATCCAATATGATCTACAAAAATGACAGCGGATACGACGTAAGCAATATTTCTTTTAATGAGCAATACCTGCTTTTAACCAAAACAATTACTACCGATGAAAATGAAATGTATTTATTTGATATGGCCTCAAAACAAATGAAAAAATTATCAGCAGATGCCGGGGGCACTTATAATCCTGCCACTTTTGACCTAAATGATTCTTCTTTTTATTATACAACCAACGAAGGAAAGGAATTTGAGTATTTAGTGAAATACAATATTGCCGGCGGCCAAAAAGAAAAACTCTTTGAAACCAATTGGGATGTAGCCTACATGTACCTGAGTGAGAATGGTAAATACAGGGTAGTGGGAATAAATGAAGATGGAAGAAATAAAGTATTGCTTTTTGATCATGCAACAGGCACCCAAATAAAATTTCCTGAAATACCTGATGGTGATGTGCAGGGAGTAAACATCAGCAATAGTGAAAAGAATATGATACTAACTGTTGGCAGCGATAAAAGCCCCAATAATTTATGGCTGTATAATTTTGAAACCCAAAAACTAAAGCAGGTAACCAACACACTAAATCCGGAAATTAATAGTGATGATCTTGCAAAGTCAGAAGTGATTCGTTTTAAATCATTTGATGGCGTAGATGTGCCGGCAATTTATTATCACCCCTTAACGGCATCAAAAGATAAACCCGTTCCTGCATTGGTGTGGGTGCATGGCGGCCCCGGCGGACAATCAAGAGTCGGTTATTCGCAAAGCGCTCAATATTTTTTAAATCATGGCTATGCAATTTTGATGGTAAACAACCGCGGCAGCAGCGGCTATGGGAAAACTTTTCATGCTATGGACGATCGTGATCATGGTGATAAAGATCTGATGGATTGTGTGTATGGAAAAAGATGGCTTGCAAAACAGGAGAATATTGACTCAACAAAAATCGGGATCTATGGCGGAAGTTATGGAGGCTTTATGTCTCTGGCAGGTATCATTCAATATCCAAACGAATTTAAAATTGGCGTAGATCTTTATGGGGTTGCCAACTGGCCACGAACATTAAAAAGTATACCACCCTACTGGGAAAGTTTTCGCAAAGCCTTGTACCGGGAAATGGGTGATCCCTATAGTGCTGACTCAGTAAGATTACGAAACATTTCTCCCCTGTTTAATACCGAAAAAATAAAAACACCGTTGTTGGTTTTGCAAGGCACTAACGACCCAAGAGTATTGCAAAAAGAAAGCGACGAAATTGTTGCCGGCGCTAAAAAGAACGGAACGCCGGTTGAATATGTTTTATTCCCCGATGAAGGACACGGTTTTATAAAGAAAGAAAATCAAATGAAAGCTGCAGAAACAACATTGAAATTTTTAGATAAATATTTAAAGAATCCGCAGAAGTCAGGTTTAAATTAAAAGGTTTACTAAACAATGATTTGAAAAGCAAGAACCAATATTTTTTTGTATTTACCTCTTGTAAAAATTTGATGTATTTGGCTCAGGTATTCAGTAAATTTGTTGTCCTTAACCAATCTTACTTTTAATGGCGCTGATTGATATTAAGCTTCCAAAATCTATTGCCCGGGCCCTTAACTTACCGGTAAGTTCACCCAGGCGACAACAATTAAAAGTTCTGAGGAAGATGTTGAGAAAGGCACGCTTTACTGAATTTGGTCAAAAATATATGTTTGATGAAATACTGTTGAGCAGGCACGTCGGCAAATTATTTCAGGAAGTGGTTCCCACATATGATTACAGCAAAATTTTTAAAGAATGGTGGTACAAAACATTAGAAGGCAAGCCTGATATTTGCTGGCCCGGAGTAATAAAACTTTTTGCGCTAAGCAGCGGTACCAGCGATTCTTCAAGTAAATATATTCCCATAACAAAAGATCTTATCCGTTCCAATAACATTACCAGCATTCGCCACCTGTTAACGCTGGCAACGTATTCAAATGTTCCAAAAAGATCTTCTTTTAGTAAAGGCTGGTTGTTATTGGGAGGCAGTACACAATTACAAAAAACAGCTACCTACTTTGCCGGAGACCTAAGTGGTATTCAGGCAAAAAATCTTCCCTTCTGGTTTCAGGGTTTATACAAACCCGGAAAAAAAATATCAAAGGAAAAGGACTGGGCAAAAAAACTGGATGAAATTGTTGAGAAGGCGCCGCAGTGGGATATTGCCTTTGTGGTTGGTGTGCCGGCATGGGTGCAACTCTGCATGGAAAAAATTATCGAGCGCTATGATCTAAAAAATATTCATGAGATGTGGCCCAACCTTGCTTTTTATGTTCATGGCGGAGTTGCGATGGAGCCTTATAAAAGAGGATTTACAAAATTGCTTGGCAAACCAATCACCTATATAGAAACATACCTTGCAAGCGAGGGGTTTTTAGCCTACCAAAACAGGCAGGATACAAAAGGGTTGAAACTTGCTCTCAATAATAATATTTTTTTTGAATTTGTTCCCTTTGATGATGAAAATTTTGACAGCGAAGGCAATATGGTTGATAACCCCAATGCATTAATGATACATGAGGTGGAAGAAGGAAAAGATTATGCAATATTAATAAGCACCAATGCAGGAACCTGGAGATATTTGATTGGAGATACAGTGCGCTTTGTTGATATTGATAAAAGCGAAATAATAATCACCGGCAGAACAAAGCATTTCTTAAGCCTTGTTGGCGAGCATTTAAGTGTAGATAATATGAACAAAGCAATTGAACTGGTGAGCGAAGAATTAAAAATATCTATTCCTGAATTTACTGTTGCCGGTGTGCCTTACGGCTCGTTCTTTGCTCACCAATGGTATATTGCAACAGATGATAAAGTAAACAGCGAAGATCTTAAAATAAGAATTGACAATAAATTAAAAGAGTTGAATGATGATTATGAAGTAGAACGAAAGCATGCCCTGAAAGAAGTTTTTGTTGATGTGCTAAGCGAGCAAACATTTATGAATTTTATGAAGGCAGAAGGAAAACTTGGTGGGCAGAATAAATTTCCAAGAGTTTTAAAAGGCAAGATGCTGGAAAACTGGAAAAAATTTTTAAATGGCGTTGCTGTTAAATAATAGTGTGTGCCGCAAAGCTAAAACTGCAAATAATTTTATCATTTAAATTGTAGTTTTAAACAGCGGCATTTTTTATTTTAAAAGTTTACAATGGCAGATATAATACAGGCGGTTATAAAAGGATTTCTTATGGGGCTGTTGCTGGTTATTTCTGTAGGGCCTGTAATTTTTACTATAATAAAACAAAGCATTAATAATGGTAAGGAGGGCGGGTTTAGTTTTGTTGCCGGTGTTTGGGTTAGCGACCTGGTGTGGGTGATGTTGAGCAATTTGTTTTCTGAGTTTGTAACAACCCTTCTTGATTTTAAAAAACCCATTGGCATTGCAGGAAGTGTTTTTTTAATAAGCATGGGTGTTTTCTATTTATTTTTTAAAAAGGTAAAGCTTCACCCGCAGGATATTAACTTGCCTCCCCTGCAGGGAAGCGACCATTTAAAACTTGCATTACAGGGTTTTTTGGTTAATACACTTAACCCCGGTGTTATCGCTTTTTGGCTAACATCAGTTACCGCAATTGCAATAACGCATACCATAAAAGAAAGAATAATAATTTTCGGCACCTGTCTTATCATTAATATGAGCGCAGATGTTGGCAAAGTTGTACTTGCAGGAAAGCTCAGATCAAAACTTACTATACATAACATAAGATTGATAAACCGCATCTCAGGATTTATACTGCTTTGTTTTGGAACGTTTTTATTTATGGGTGTAGTATTTTTTATGAAGAAACATCAATAGTACTTTAAAAATGAAAAGTGCCCTTCTCTTTTTTATTTCCTCTTTTATTTATGCTTCCTGTTTATCACAGCCTTCTGATTTTATAGTTTTAAAAAAAGATCAGCGAACAATAAAAAATTTTTTTGCCGGAAGCAATATTAGTTTTCAAACAGCCAATGGTTATTATTCAGGTAAGATAGTATCCGTTAAAAAAGATTCTCTATTTATTGAAGAGTATGATATAAGACAGGTGCCAACAAATCTTGGAGTATATGTAATAGATACTGTAGCAACTTACAGGCTTGCTTTTAATTATAAAGAAATTATTAAAATGGAAAATCAAAAAAGAAAAGGTTTTAGCTGGGCCGCCAGTGGCGGAAGTCTTTTAGGTGGCGGAATTTTAATAACTGCGGTGGGACTTGGAACATGGATATTTACTAAACCGGGAACACAATATCATGCAAGCCCTGCACTCGTTATCAGCGGCGCCGCTTTGGCCGGTGTTGGTTATTTATTATTGAAATCAAGCAACTCTAATTATGCCATTGGTAAAAAGTATCAACTGGAATATATAAAAGTGAAATAACTCCCATCCCCTAAAGGGGTGTAATTAGTTAAGGATTTAAAATACAAAACCAAGAAGGTTTTTTTGCGGAGGTTTAAATTTTAAGAATAGAAATAAACCTTCTTGGTTTGTGTTAACTTAATGACATTGCCCTAAAGTGGTTTTTAGAAAATGGATATGAACCTAAAACGTAAATCACAACCAAAACGAAGAAGCCTGTTTTTAAAAACGTGGCGAATTTTTAAAAAGGTTTTGCTGTATGGTTTTCTCTTTTCTATCTTTTCTATTTTATTTTGTAAATGGATAAACCCGCCGATAACCATCACACAATTAAGCAGCGTTTTATTTGGACACGGATTGAACAGAGATTATGTTGATCTTGATGAAATGAGCCCAAATATTAAACTGGCAGTAATGAGTTCAGAGGACCAATTGTTTCCTGATCATAATGGATTTGATTTTAAGAGTATTGAAAAAGCGATGAAGCACAATCAAAAAAGCAGATCACTAAGAGGGGCAAGTACAATAAGCCAGCAGGTTGCAAAAAATGTTTTTCTCTGGCAGCATGGAGGCTACTTTAGAAAAGGCCTGGAAGTGTATTTTACTTTTATGATTGAACACTTGTGGAGTAAAAAAAGAATACTGGAGATGTATTTAAATGTTGCCGAAATGGGCGAAGGAGTTTTTGGTGCAGAAGCGGCATCAAAAAAATATTTTAATAAATCTGCAAAAAATTTAAGCAGAACAGAAGCAGCAATGATAGCGGCCTGTTTACCAAATCCTAAAGGCTATACTGTAAAACCTTTGTCTGTGCATGTTGCAGCAAGGTATCCGTGGATATTAAAACAAATGGCGCATTTAGAAGGAGACACGGATATACAAAAGCTGATACACTAAATATCTAATTCATCAACAGTATTAATTGCTACCTGCAGTCTTTCATCATAATTACCACTTATATCAACCCAGGGAACGGATTGATTCACCATAATGTCTTTGTAATAATGATACAGTTTATTTCTTGTTCCCTTATCCGGATATTCTCTCAGATCATCTTTTATCCAGGGCAGATCAACATTACAGAGAAGATACAGATCATATTTTCTTGTTGCAATTTGATTTAATATCCAGCTATGACATTTACCAAAAGCAAACTCACACCAAACTTTCATCACGTACATATCCGTATCTATAAAAAGAATGTTTGATGTTGAACTAATATATTTTACTTCTAAATCAATTTGGCCTTTTGCGATAGTGAGCAGGTTGTCATAATCGTAGTCTCTTCCATTTTTTTCTAAATATTCTCTTGCATATTCGGGGCACCACAATGTTTTATAATGTTCCGCAAGCTGTAAACATAACGTGCTTTTACCTGTGGACTCAGGACCTATGACAACAATTTTTTTCATGCTCATTAAGCGATTTTTTTTTTAACGAAATGTCCTACACTTTAAAGTGTAGGTCACTTAATCAATATTTTTTCTTTGTTTGCTCTTCTCATCCACTCCAGCAAACCCCATACAGCCATAATAAGCAACACAACATAATACACGCTTGTAAAAACATAATGCTTTACAAAATATAATGGGATGGATGCAATATTAGTTGCTATCCACCAATACCAGCTCTCCACTTTTTTCTTTGCCATCAGCCACATGCCGGTAAATGCGGTGGCACTTGCAAATGCATCCGCCCAGGGAATTGCGCCGGGAGCAAAATCTTTTTTTAAATAAGTAAGTGCCACATAAATGGCAATATAAAATGCTGAGAAAAAAAGAAGTTCGTTAATCCATTCTTTTTTATTGCTCCAGGTAATTACTACTACATGATGTTGCTGCCTGTCCTTTCGTGTCCATAGCATCCATCCATAAATGCTCATGATGGTATAATATAAATTAACCGTTGCTTCGCCTAACAGGCTTCCTTTAAAACTTATGTAGATGTAGATAATAGTATTTATTAAACCAATGGGATACACTAAAATATTTTCTTTCCTGGAAAGCCAAACGCTTGCAATGCCGAAGAAGACACCTACATATTCAAGCCAGGTAGTTGTTTTCATTCCCTCAATAAATGCGTGGAGTATTTCTGATGGATCCAAATTAAAAAGATTAGGGACAAAAATAGTTTACTTAATAATTACCTTTTTATTTCAATACCAGCCTGTTTAAGTATTGCCATAAAAGTTCCTTTTGCCATGTCTTTATTTCCATGCAAAGGAACAGTAACAGTTATATTTTTTTCGGAATTAAAATAAAGATGGTGAGAACCTTTTGAACGTTTAAAAATAAAACCGTTTTGCTCAAGCAATTTTATCAAGTACTTTGGCGAAAGGTTCATGCATGTTCTAAGTTTAAAGAGTATTCAAGTGTATTATTATTATCAGGGATTTCATCACCACGTTCCCGAAGTTCTTCAATATAAAGCTCAATTGCTTCTTTTGCCATCGCAATTGCTTCATCCAGATTTTCGCCGTATGTAATACAGCCGGGCAAAGCGGGAACTGTAACTGTAAAGCCGCCTTCGGGTTCCTTTTGTAATAAAATTTTATAATTATGCATAGCAAACCAAATTTAATAAAATAAAACCAGTAATTCAGCATCGTTGAATCCCCGTCTTTTAAACCCCATTATGAAAATTCATTGCTCAACTTTTCTTCGCTTTAAATTCATTAATCGCATTTTTAGAATACTCACTTAATATAAGTTTACCACTAATCGCCGCTCTCTCTTTTAAAAGTTCATCCCAATGTTCAGTTCCTTTCCAGAATATTTTTTTCATTTCTATCATTGCCTCAGGGTTGGAATGTGCTAAAGAATTTGCAAGCCGGTAAACTGATTCATCCATATTCTCAATTGAATTATATACTTCTGCAAACAATCCTTTGTGCTTTGCCCATTCTGCATTTCGCCAAAGCGATGAATCAATTGCCAACTGGCTAAATGCCGATGTTCCGATCTTTCTTTCTATCGCAGGACCTACTACAAATGGCCCGATTCCCATTGCCAGTTCACTTAATTTAATTTCTGCTTTATCTACTGCAATCGCATAATCAACAGATGCTGCCAGCCCTACACCGCCACCAACACATTTACCATGGATTCTCCCAATGATTATTTTTTTACACTTTCTTATTGCATTAATAACATTAGCAAATCCACTAAAAAATTTTAACCCTTCGGTTTCATTGTTGATAGCAATAAGTTCATCAAAGCTGGCACCGGCGCAAAATGCACCATCACCTGCACTGCGCAGAATAATAACTTTTGTTTCTTCATGCGTTCCTGCAAAATGAATTTCATGTGCAAGCTGCTCTAATATTTTTGCCGGCAATGAATTACTCTGCGAATGAAAAAATTCAATGGTTGTTATACCGTGTTCGTTGTGAGATTTTACGTAAGGAGTTTGAAGCATAATTTTTTATTTTTTACCACATAGGTACAGAGATACATAGTTAAGTTTTAGGCAAAGAAGAATACAGTTCATTTACTCTTGTTCTTTGTCCTTCTTTAAAAATATTTGTGCAATTGAAATTAATTAATAAACCTTTTGGCTTTTGTAGCAGTTTCATATATGTCAATAGCTGTGCTTCATACAAAGGATGAATGAATTCGGTAGCTTTTAATTCAACTACAATTAATTCTTCTACTAAGAAATCAAGTCTTAATTCAGTGTCTAACTGTAAATTTTTATAAACTACAGGTACATATAATTGCGATTGATATTGTAAGCCTTTACGTGCTATTTCGCTTTTAAAACATTTATCATATACACTCTCTAATAATCCGGGACCTAATTCTTTGTGTACCTCAATAGCGGCTCCTATCAGTTGATAGGTTAAATCATCTAAATATTTCTGTGTTATCATCTATGTATCTATGTGCCTATGCTATTTCTTTTTAAAGTTAATATTTCTTAGCCACCATGGTTAATATCGTTGCCACGCCTACAACAGGCTCTTCGCTTTCGTCTAAAATTTCAACATACCATTTTACAATTCCTTTCGGTATATCACTTCCTTTTATAAAAGTAACATCAGGGTTTTTTTCCCGGGGTTTTAATTCCTGTTCAATTTTTTCTTTGCAGGTAAACCGGATATAAATTTCGTGACCGGCATAAACAGGTTTGGTAAAACGCAATTCATCAATTCCATAATTTAAAAGCACAGGATTTTTTTCATAGCTGTCAACAAAAAGTCCTGCGGCTATACTCATAATAAAATATCCGTGTGCTACCTGTTGCTCAAACATTGTATCAGAAAAATCAGTTGTTTTTATATGAGCATAAAAATGATCGCCACTTAATTCGGCAAACTTATCAATGTCTTCACCGGTAATTTTTCTTTTCTCTGTAATTAGTTGATCACCTATTTGTAATTCTTCAAAATATTTTTTAAAGGGATGAATACCGGTAATATTTCCTTTTGCATTTGCATGATAAACATTTGTGATAGCGGTTAGCATTGTGGGTGAACCCTGCACTGCAACTCTTTGCATATAATGTTTTACGCCACGCAATCCTCCCATTTCTTCACCACCACCGGCTCTGCCAGGGCCGCCATGTACCAGCAAAGGCAATGGCGAGCCATGCCCTGTACTTTCTTTGGCACATTCATTATTCAATACCAAAATTCTTCCATGATGAGTGCCTGCATTGATCACATATTCCCTTGCAATTGTTGTATCAGCAGTTACTATAGAACTGCACAAAGAACCTTTTCCTTTTTTTGATAATTCAATTGCTTCGTCTAAATTTTTATAAGGCATGATCGTACTCACCGGTCCAAAAGCCTCAACGTTATGGGCTTCTTCACCAACAAAAGGTTTATCGTTCAATAATAAAAGCGGACTTATAAAAGCTCCTTTGTTTGCATCTGCATCAATCACTTCTACGCTATCGAGGCTGCCATAAATTATTTGTGATGATGCCAAAAGCTTTTGTACCTGCGATTTTACTTCATCCCGTTGCGTTTGCCCGGCAAGCGATCCCATTCTAACTTTTTCATTTTCAGGATTGCCGATTGTTGTTTGAGATAAAGATTTGCTGATGGCATTCCAAACGTCTTCCATTTTATTTTCAGGAACAAAAATTCTACGGATGGCAGTACACTTTTGACCAGCCTTTGCTGTCATTTCTTTTCTAACTTCTTTTATAAAAATATCCCACTCGGGTTTTTCCGGAGTTACATCTTCTCCCAAAACAATACAGTTTAAAGAGTCTGCTTCTAAATTAAAAGGAACATTTTCATCTAAAATAGTTGGATGCGCTTTTAATTTTAACCCAGTAGAGGCGGAACCTGTAAAAGTGATTACATCCTGTGAAGTAACGTGGTCTAAAAGATCTCCCACACCGCCGCAAAGCAATTGCAATGCTCCTTCCGGTAAAATTTTGGAAGCAATAATTTCTTTTACAACAGCCTGCGTAAGGTAACAGGTAACAGATGCAGGTTTTACAATTGCTGCAACACCCGCCAATAAATTCACAGCAATTTTTTCAAGCATTCCCCACACCGGAAAATTAAATGCATTGATATGAATGGCAACTCCTTCTTTAGGAACTAAAATATGTTGCCCCATAAAAGTGCCGCCCTTGCTCAATCCTATCCCTTCGCCATCCATGCAAAAAATATCATCGGGTAGCCTTCTTCTTAATGAAGCATTGGAAAATAAATTGCCAATACCGCCTTCAATATCTACCCAACTGTCTGCTCTTGTAGCACCTGTTTTATAACTGATGGTATAAAAGGGTTCTTTTTTTTCTGTAAGATGTAATGCCAAAGCTCTCAACATTCTTCCTCTTTCCTGAAAGGTCATATTGCGTAATGCAGGGCTGCCCACTGTTCTTCCATATTCAAGCATGGAGGTAAAATCCAATCCTTGTGTGGTTGCATTTGTTATTGTTTCTCCGTTAACAGCATTAAAAAGTGTTTGTCCCACTCCATCACCTTCAATCCATTTGCCTGTTATATAATTCGCCAGTTTATCCATCAGTCGTTTTAAAATTCAAAATTAGCTATAGTTATCTTAACAGAATCTACGGGTAAGATTTATTAAATTTGGGAATAAAAATATGTTATGAGTGTAGAAGAAATGAAAAAAGCAATAAATCAAAAAATGGATAGCTTAAATGAAGATCAGTTAAAAGTTATTTTTAAAATAATTGAAAAAGCTGACAGTGAAGGAAAGGAATTAAAGTTTGATGCAGAATTATTTTTTAAGGAGGTTGTTTCAAAATACGGTAATGTATTGCAAAAATTAGCTCAATGATTTTGAAAGCCGAAATTCTTAAGCTACATGAATTGTCTATTCAAAAATATGGAGGTTCACTTGGCGTAAGAGAGGAGGGATTACTGGATTCAGCAATAGCAAGACCTTTTCAAAACTTTTGGCGGGGAGGATTTATATGCTTCCACAATAGAGAAAGCAGCAGCGATCGCGGAAAGCCTTATCATCAACCGACAGCTATGAAAAATTTATTCTCAGCTACTACAATTTTTATAATTATTTTTTTTGCCTCCTGTACAAAAAATACAATATCCTGTAAAGGACTGGCTATTCCCTCATGTATCTGCCCTGCAATATATGATCCCGTGTGTGGCTGCGATGGAAAAACATATGGCAATGATTGCGAGGCCAAATGCGAAGGACTCACAAGCTGGACAAAAGGTAAATGTCCATGAGCTAAAAAAAATCATTTAAACTTTTGGTAATTCCTGTAGTCCTATACGGGGCACTAACAATCTTAAAATCTTAATATGCAAAACAGGATAAGGCAAGTTGCTAAACTTCTAATTTTCTCTGCCAGTTTCTTTCTTCTTTCTTTCTTTCAAATACCCACGTATAAACAGCATTTTAGTTTTCCTTATAAAAAAGCAGGGCTTACTGAGCGTGAAGCTGCAGCGCATTTATTAAACCGGTTTACTTATGGTGCTACTCCCGGGCAAATAGATGAAGTGGTTAACATGGGTTTGGAAAAATGGTTTGAGCAGCAACTGAATGGTACGCTTGCCGATGATTCTCTCAATCAAAAGTTAAGTGGTTATGATGCATTAAAATTAAGTAATGAGCAAATTGCAAATGCTTTCCCTAAACCGGGGCAGATACTTCGCATGGCTGTAAAAGATGGTAAGGTTGATAAGGACTCAGTTAAGACAGATAAGAAAGAATACCGTGAACAGTTACAGGCGTACATGCAGCAAAATAATTTACGGCCACAGCAGGAACTCTTCCGTCAGTTCATCAATCAAAAAGTTTTAAGAGCAGCATACAGCAACAACCAGTTACAGGAAATGCTTACTGATTTCTGGTTCAATCATTTTAATGTTTCCATTACAAAAAATGATTGTGCCCAGTTTATTCCTGATTATGAAAGGGATGTTATCCGTCCGAATGTGTTTGGAAAATTTGAAAATCTTTTGTTGGGAACAGCCAAATCACCGGCGATGCTTTTATATCTTGATAACTTCAGCAGCTCCGGCGAAAATACAAATGCCAGTCTTCAGCAAAATCAAAAACTGCGTCAAATGATTCCGCAGAAGCAGGAAGGAATGATGACAGATTCAGCACAAAAAAATCAACTTAAAAAATTACAAAATGCAAAAAAAGCACAGGGTTTAAATGAGAATTATGCAAGAGAAGTAATGGAGCTGCATACATTAGGTGTTGATGGTGGCTACACACAGCAGGACGTAACACAGGCTGCACGGGTACTTACAGGTTGGACAATTTATCCAATGGGGGATAATGGATGGGGCAATGCAATAAAAAAAGTTATAGAAAAATTTGGAGAAGATAAACTTAGTGAACATGGTTTTGTACATGAAGGTGATTTTTTATTCGCTATCAACCGGCATGATAATAAAGAAAAAACTGTGTTGGGAAAAAACTTTGCCG
Organism: Chitinophagales bacterium; assembly: GCA_025353485.1. Classification (GTDB taxonomy): domain Bacteria; phylum Bacteroidota; class Bacteroidia; order Chitinophagales; family Chitinophagaceae; genus Ginsengibacter. The sequence goes on along the minus strand of JANXQO010000062.1, from coordinate 64,526 downwards.
CTAATGGCGGTTATGAAGAAGGTGTACAGCTTTTAAAAATGCTTGCGCATCATCCTTCTACAGCAAAATTTATTTGTAAAAAAATAGCAGTGCGTTTTGTAAGTGATAATCCTCCACAAAGTCTCATTGATAAAATGGCTAAAACTTTTACTGAAAAAGATGGCGATATAAAAGAGGTATTAATAACAATGGCAACAGCTCCTGAATTCTGGAATAAAGAGGTGATAAGAGCAAAAACAAAATCACCTTTCGAGCTTGCAATAAGTGCAGTGCGTGCACTTAATGTTGATATAAAACAACCTTATCAAATATTTGTATGGGCAGATAAAATGGGACAGAAGATGTACTTCTATCAGGCGCCTACGGGCTTTCCTGATAAAGGACAATACTGGATAAACACCGGGGCCTTGCTTAACCGTATGAATTTTGGATTGGCGATTGCATCGCAAAGAATCGCAGGTACAAAACTTGACCTGCTTTCATTGAACAATCGTCACGAGCCTGAAAGCGCTACGGCGGCGTTGCTAACTTATGGCAAACTCATCATGCCCGAACGCAATCTTGATGAAACAGTAAAAAGATTAACGCCAATGCTCAATGATCCGGAACTTGTAAAAAAAATTAATGATGCTGCTGATAAAAATACTGCACCACAAACAAGTATGGTTAACAATGGGGTTGTAATGAATGATCCCGATAGCTATCGGGATGATGATGGTGTTGGCAATAAAGGCGGCAAAGGATTAAAAGGTTTAAAGAAAGGAAATAACACATTGCAAACAGTTGCAGGCAATAATTCAATGCTATCGCAGGTGGTAGGAATAATTATTGGCTCACCGGAATTTCAAAGGAAGTAAAGCCCCTCCAACCTCCCCCGGTGGGGGAGGCTTGCTAATGCTTCATTTGGGCCGTGTATAAGAACTTTTTGAAATGAAAAAGATTTGACTGTTTTTTAAAATATATTAATTAAAAATAACAAATTAAATAAAAGAAATTCATTCAAAATAAAGCTTCGGAAGTCTCCCCCACCGGGGGAGATTTAGAGGGGGCTTCTTAAAACATTTCAACCATGGTATCAAGAAGAGGTTTTTTAAAAGGCGGCGGACTTGCAATGTTTGGAATTGGCATTGGCGGTGTTCCAACATTTATGGCTCGTGCTGCAAACAGCAGTAAACAATTCAGTCCATACAAAAAGAAAAAAGTCCTGGTATGTATTTTTCAGCGGGGTGCTATGGATGGACTGATGGCAGTAACACCTTTTACTGATACATATTTGCAGGCAGCAAGACCAACGTTATTTATGTCTGCTGCAAAAGACAGTAAGACAACTCCCTTAATTGATCTTGATGGTAAGTTTGGTCTCCATCCGGGAATGAAATCTTTTGAATCAATGTTCCGCAGCAAACAGCTTGCAATTGTTCATGGCATTGGTTCTCCTAATAATACACGTTCACATTTTGATGCGCAGGATTATATGGAATCAGGAACTCCTTTTGATAAAGGCACAGGTAGTGGCTGGCTTAACCGTGCAGTGGGATTAATGGGGCATGATGCAACACCATTCAGAGCAGTAAGTCTTACGTCTTCAATGCCACGTTCTTTTTATGGTGATAATCCTTCTATTGCAATAAATAATTTGCAGGATTTTGCTATCCAGTTAAAGGGAAATCCTATGGGTGCAAATATGGCCGCAAAAAGTTTTGAAGATCTGTATGACCAAACCTCTTCAGGATTATTAAAAGAAACAGGCAAAGAAAGTTTTGATGCGGTGAAGATGCTTAAGAAATTTGATGTGCGAAATTATAAACCTGAAAATAATGTTGTGTATACGGCCACTGCACTTGGCAATGCATTAAAGCAGGTTGCACAATTAATAAAAATGGATGTTGGGTTAGAAGTTGCGTTTGCTGAATCCGGCGGATGGGATACACACTTTAACCAGGGAACAGAACTGGGCGTTTTTGCCCGCAATGCAAATGATCTTAGCGGAAGTATAACTGCTTTCTGGAATGATATGGGATCAACCTATCAGGATGATGTTACGCTTATGACAATGACTGAATTCGGACGAACAGTACATCAAAATGGAACAGGAGGAACTGATCATGGAAGAGCTTCCTGCAACTTTATTTTGGGTAACGATGTTAACGGCGGCACTGTATATAATAACATGAAACCTTTGGCTGTAGAAAATCTTGAAGATGGCAGAGATCTTCCTGTAACAACTGACTTCAGAAGTGTTTTCAGCGAAGTTGCAGATAAACATCTTAAAATAAATAACGATAAAGTTTTGTTCCCGGGCTGGAATGGAAGTAAGATCGGCGTGATGCGAACATAACTATCCAATAAAAAATTTTATAAAATTCTTTCAAAAAATTTGTTGTTCTGAAAACTTATCGTAATATTGCGATACGATTATGGGAGCAACAAAATCATTGGAGTTTACAGTTAAGCACAACAGCCTTGCAAAATATGCAAAAGCACTTGCGCATCCTGCACGCATTTCTATTTTACAATTATTAGCTAAAAAGCAAACCTGCATCTGTGGGGATATTGTAGATGAATTACCGCTTTCGCAAAGTACCGTTTCGCAACATTTAAAAGAATTAAAAGATGCAGGCTTAATTAAAGGCGATATTGATGGTGCAAAGGTTTGTTATTGCATAGATGAGAAAGAATGGAAGGCCGCACAGCAATCTCTCAATAAGCTTTTTGATTCTTTTAAAGGAAGCTGTTGCTGATATTAATTTACTATGCTAATCCGTGTGCCAGGGATTTTGTGCGGATGGCAAGTCTCCCTTTAGGGAGATTTAGAGGGTATAACTATTAAATATAAATACAATGCAAACTCAAGACAAAGTAAAAGAAATGGTAAAGCAAAAATATTCAGAGATTGCTTTACAGGATAAAGAAACCAATGCAGCTTCATGCTGCGGTTCGGGATGTTGTAGTGATGAAGTGTACAATATTATGTCAGAAGATTATAACCAATTGCAGGGCTACAACCCTGATGCAGACCTTGGTTTAGGCTGTGGCTTACCAACCCAATTTGCCAAAATAAAAAAGGGTGATGTGGTAATTGATCTTGGAAGCGGAGCAGGCAATGATGCTTTTATTGCACGGCATGAAACAGGAGAAAACGGAAAAGTTATTGGTATTGATTTCACTCCGGCGATGATCGACAAGTCAAGAAAAAATGCAGAAGTAAGAGGTTATAATAATGTTGAGTTCAGGCAGGGTGATATTGAAAAGATGCCTGTTACTGCAAACACTGCTGATGTAATTGTTAGCAACTGTGTTTTAAATCTTGTTCCTAATAAAGATGGTGTGTTCAAAGAAATTTTAAGAGTATTAAAACCCGGCGGCCACTTTAGTATTTCGGATATTGTATTGGTTGGGGAGCTTCCGCTAAATATTAAAAACGCTGCAGAAATGTATGCAGGCTGTGTTGCAGGCGCTATTCAAAAAAATGAATATCTGCAATTGATAGAATCCAATGGATTTAAAAATATAACCCTGCAAAAAGAGAAAGTGATCACTGTTCCTGATGATATTCTAAGCAATTACTTATCCGCAGAACAAATTGCTTCTTTTAAACAATCAGGTACAGGAATATTCAGCGTTACTGTTTATGCAGAAAAACCAGGTACAGAAAAAGGTGCTTGCTGTGGTCCTGATTGCTGCAACTGAGTAACCTCACCCCACAATGTTAATTCAAATTGAAGAAACCTTCGACCCCTCTCCATATGGAGAGGGGCAGAATGTCTCTAAAAAAATAAATCAGTTCGTGGGGTGAGGTGAAGAACAAATTGTTTTGTTATAAATATAAAAGTAATGATAACCTTTTCACCATTATTGCCGGAACATTGGCAATCAGTAAGATCAATTTATGAAGAAGGCATAAAAACAGGCAATGCAACTTTTCAACAGAGTGCACCTAAATGGGAAGAATGGAACAACACTCATCTTGCCCACAGCAGAGTTGTTGCAGAAGCTGATAATGAAATTGCCGGATGGGCTGCACTTACAGCGGTTTCCGGCAGATGTGTTTACGCAGGTGTTGGAGAAGTGAGTGTATATGTTGGCGAAAAATTCCGGGGACAAAAAATTGGTAATGCATTATTGCAGCAATTGATAAAAGAAAGCGAAGCAAATAATATATGGACGCTGCAGGCAGGAATATTTACGGAAAATAATGGCAGCATAAAAATTCATGAAGCAAATGGATTTAGAATTGTTGGTTATAGAGAAAAGATCGGGCAGATGAATGGCGTTTGGAGAGATACAGTTCTTATGGAAAGAAGAAGTTCTGTTGTGGGAGTAAAATAAGGTATGATACAAATTGGTACCATAAGAGTTATTGTTATTCTGCACAGGATGATGCTACATGATTCAGCATAACCCATTGCTGACTACCTTCAGATAGCCGCAATTTTAATTTTGTTTCTTATCTTTCTTTATTAATGCATCACTGATTATGAATAAGAACAAGCTTTTGAACTGGTCAATCGTTGCGGCATTGGCGGGTTTTATTTTCGGCTTTGATACAGTAGTTATTTCCGGCGCTAATCAACCCATAAAAGAACTTTGGCATACCTCAACATTATTTCATGGCATTTTTATTATGTCTATGGCATTGTGGGGGACTGTTGCGGGAGCCTTATTGGGCAGTATTCCGGCTGATAGATTTGGAAGAAAAAAAGTATTGCTTTGGATAGGAGTGCTGTTTGCTGTTTCTGCATTAGGCTCTGCGTTAGCACAGGACCCATATACATTTTCGGCCTTTCGGTTTATTGGCGGAATTGGTATTGGCGTTTCATCGGTAGTAGCGCCTACTTATATTTCAGAAATTTCAACTCCTTCTACAAGAGGCCGTTTGGGAGCGCTGTACCAATTCAATATTGTGTTTGGAATATTGATCGCTTTTCTTTCCAATTATTTTTTACATGGTGTTGGTGGCGCTAATGACTGGCGATGGATGCTGGGTGTGTTAGCTGTGCCTTCTATAATTTATACTTTGATGGTGATGGGTGTACCCGAAAGCCCACGTTGGTTAATTACAAAAAAGAATGACCAGGCTGCTGCAAAAAAAATCTTATCCCAGATAGGTGTTGCCAATGTGGAAGAAGAAGTTTCATCTATCATTACAAGCAATCAACACGAAGCGTTAGCAGGAAAGGCCTCTAATTTTTTTAGCTCAAAGCATAGTATAATTATCTGGCTGGCTTTTATGATCGCCTTTTTTAATCAGCTTTCCGGCATCAACTTTATTCTTTATTATGCTCCCGAAATACTTTCGAGAAGCGGATTGGGAGCAAAAGAATCTTTGCTTAATTCAATTGCTATCGGGGGCACTAATTTAATCTTTACGTTTGTAGGCCTTTATCTGATAGACAGAATTGGACGAAGAACACTACTCATTATTGGCTCCATAGGATATATCCTTAGTCTTTCTATAGTTGCCTGGTCTTTTTCTTCGCATGCAAGCCCTGCGTTTTTAATGACTTTCTTATTACTCTTTATTGCCTCACATGCTATAGGGCAGGGAGCCGTTATCTGGGTTTTTCTTTCTGAAATTTTTCCTAATAAAATCCGGGCCATGGGCCAATCTTTTGGCGCCAGTGTGCATTGGGTATTTGCGGGCATCATAACATTGATCACACCTTTTTTTCTGGATGAAAAGAATGGAATTTTTAAAGACAACCCCTGGCCCATTTTTGCCTTCTTTGCTTTTATGATGGTATTGCAATTGATCTGGGTATTAACAAAGGTTCCTGAAACCAAGGGTGTATCATTGGAAGAATTAGAAAAAAAATTAATCGTAGAATAATTTTTTATTTAAAAAAAAAGCTGATGAGAGTTTTAATTTTTTCTTTATGCTTTGCTTTTTCTTTTTGCGCCTTCGGCCAAACAAATTCTTCTTATAAAGAACAATACCGTCCACGATTTCATTTTTCTCCTGCAATTAATTGGTGCAATGATCCTAATGGTCTTGTCTATAATAATGGAACGTATCATTTATTTTATCAGCACAATCCGTTTGGTAATGTATGGGGCCACATGACATGGGCCCATGCAGTGAGTAAAGACCTCGTGTATTGGAAACACCTGCCCATAGCCATACCGGAAGAAAATGGTATCATGATATTTTCAGGCACCTGTGTGGTTGATAAAAATAATACCAGTGGCTTTGGCAAGAACGGGAAAGTGCCTATGGTGGCTGTTTATACGGGGCACATTGAAAATGTAAATCAATCGCAACACATTGCATATAGTTTAGACAATGGAATTACCTGGACAAAGTATAACAGGAACCCGGTTCTTGATCTTGGTAAAAAAGATTTCCGTGATCCAAAAATTTTCTGGTGCGAACCTAAAAAGTTTTGGGTGATGGCATTGATGTTTCCGGTTGAACATTTTGTGCAATTCTATTCTTCAAAAAATTTAAAAGAATGGAATCATTTAAGTGACTTTAGTCCCGCAGGTGATACAACTGGTGTATGGGAATGCCCTGATCTTACACAAGTGACTGTTGAAGGTATGCCCGGAAAAAAGAAATGGGTTTTGCAAACTTCGCAAAACGGTTCCATGCAATATTTTGTAGGAGAGTTTGATGGGACAACATTTACCAATGAAAACCCGGTGAATAAAATTGTCCGTCCGGATTACGGTCCGGATTATTATGCAGCCATTGCGTACAACCAACTACCCGCAGCACATTTGCCAACATCTATCGGGTGGCTTAACAACTGGAACTATGCCAATGACATACCAACCACACCCTGGAAAGGAGCTATGTCGCTGCCAAGAAATATGAGTGTAAAAAAGATAAACAATGAATGGGTGTTGCTGCAAAAGCCGGTTGCTGCATTACAAACTTTGCGCACAAAAGAATGGGAGTTTAAAAATGAAACTATTAACGAAACAAAATTATTGCCCGTAAAAAGCCAGCAGTTTGAAATGGAAATAATGATTGAGCCTTCTGCTTTATCAACCAGTGGTGTACGAATTGCAAAATCAGGAAATAGTTTTTTTGAAATAGGTTATGATGCAGCAAAACAATTATTATACGTTGACAGAAGTAAAAGTGGTGTTCGTTCTTTTAATAAAGCTTTTGAAAAGCGTAGCAGGTTTGAAACAACTCTTGCATTACATAACAGGCAACTTCAACTGCATATATTTTTCGACCATAGTATTGTGGAAGTATTTGCCAATAATGGTGAGGTCGTTTTAACGGCTCAAATTTTTCCCGGCGAATCTGATAATGGCATTGAGCTATTCAATTCCAGTGGGAAATCTAAACTGCTAAAGTCAACGCTTTGGAAAATGAAATCAATTTGGTAATGATTCATTTTCAATAATAATAAATTAAGAATCTTGTTAGATATGAAACGCATTTTAGTATTGTGTACAGGCAACAGTTGCAGAAGCCAGATAGCCGAGGGTTATTTACAACATTTTGCAAAAGATAAAGCAGAAGTGTACAGTGCAGGAATAGAAACGCATGGAGTTAATCCTAAAGCCATTGTTGTAATGAAAGAAGATGGGATTGATATTTCAAAGCACACTTCTAACAATGTTGATGAATACCGCAACATCAATTTTGATTTTGTGATAACGGTTTGTGATAATGCAAAAGAACAATGTCCTGTATTTCCATCAACAGCAAAACAGTTTCATCACAACTTTCCTGATCCTGCAAAAGCAAAAGGTACTGAAGATGAAATAACGCAGCAATTTAGAAAAGTAAGAGATGAGATTAAAAATTTCTGTAAGCAGTTTGTTGCTGAAATTTTATAAAACCAGGAAGGTGTTAAAAACCTTCCTCGTTTATTTCTACCGGCAGAACTTTTATTTTTTTTCAAGAATAGCCTTTTTTTTAGGTCAGCTCCTCAAGGGTTTATAAGGGCTTACAATAATACATAAGAGAAGCATCACCAAATACGAGGTCTTTTCCATCCGCTTTATATACATTCATATTCCACGAACCTTTTGAAGTTGCGATATGTATTCTTTCGCCGCTAAGCGTAATGGTACAGGGAAGTATTTCCAGTTTTTCAGTTTGATAAAAAGTTACTTCACCGATAGCTGTATGCTCATCTTTTATTTCGGTAACATTAAGAATTCTAATAAGTATCCTGTGATTTTCACTTCCCGGTTTAGCATCCCTTCTATATACTTTCCATTTGCCAAAAAGCGCAGATGCATTTACAGAAACAGGAGTTATATTTTTTTCAGGCACTACATAATTGGTAGGTAATGTTTCATACCAAAACTCTTTTTTTCTTACCAATGTATGCAGGTAATCACCATCATCTAAAACAACCTGGTTGTTATTCATTGATCTTATAGTAAACACATCTGCTGCTGCCACCAATACATTGCCGGGTTCTATTGCTGCCTCTCCTTTTAAACTCATGTTAACCCCATCCCTGCTAAATACATTCTTCCCTGAAAAATTATAAAACAATGTATCCTTAAAAGCTATAGAAGAATTTTTGCTGTCAGTGCGATTCACTTCCTGCCATTTTCCAGCAAATTGATTCAGCGTATACAGGTAGTTATTGTCCGGTGCATTTTTAGTAACATCCAATGGTGTAACTCCTTTGCGCTTTACTTTCAGGTTTTGTGATTCTACAGAAAAAATTATCACTGTTAAAAAAGCAAGCGATAATAAAGATCTAAGTACCATAATTTATTTTTTAAATTTTATTTATAATTACTCTTAATGCACGCAACGTTTATGCCAAAGCATTTGTTAATGTGCTAATATTCCTGCTAACATTTCTTTGTAATAACTTATTTTTATCCCCTTAAATTTTTTTTATAATGAAAAACTCCGCAAAACAATTTGTAGCGGCCATTGTATTATTTAGCGTACTGCTTTCATGCAATAATAATGGCACAAACTCCACAGCAAATAAGGATAGCACACAGGTAAGCGATACTACTGCGGCCGCTTCCTACGACACCACGTTTAAAGTAGAAGCCGAAGCTTTTGCCGACATCCAGGTGCTTCGCTACCAGGTGCCGGGTTTTAGCCAGTTAAGTCTTCAGCAAAAACAACTTGCTTATTATTTATACGAAGCAGCCCTTAGCGGAAGAGAAATTGCTTATGATCAAAGAGGAAAGTATAATATTTTGGTTCGTAAAACTCTAGAGGCCGCTTATGGCTCATTTGCCGGAGACAAGAACAGCGATGACTGGAAAAAATTTGAAGAATATTGCGGACGTGTTTGGTTCAGCAATGGCAATCATCATCATTATGGAAATGAAAAATTTATTCCTGCCTGTTCATTTGAATATTTTTCTACTGTTGTAAAAGCAAGCGATTCTATCCAAATACCAAAAGATACAGGCGAAAGTATTCAGGCATTTTTAAACAGGATAAAACCAATTGTATATGATCTGAAGTTTGAACCAAAACTTGTTGACCAAAGCCCCAACATTGATAATATTAAAGCTTCGTCAGGAAATTTTTATGAAGGTGTTACTCAAAAAGAAGTGGAAGAGTTTTACGGCAAGTTCAACAGTAAGGGCGAAGCGCCAATGTGGGGACTTAACAGTAAATTAATAAAAGAGAACGGTAAGATCACAGAAAAAGTTTGGAAAGTTGGTGGTATGTATTCACCTGCTATAGAAAAAATTGTGGACTGGTTGCAAAAAGCTGTAACCGTTGCTGAGAATGATCAGCAGAAAAAAGCATTGCAACTTTTGATAGAATATTATCAAACCGGTGATCTAAAAAAGTTTGACGAATACAGCATTGCATGGGTAGCTGATATAAACAGCCGGATTGATGTAGTGAATGGATTTATTGAAGTGTATGATGATCCTATTGGTAAAAAAGCAACTTATGAAAGTGTTGTTTCTATAAAAGATATGGAGGCCACCAAACGCATAAAAGCTATTGCAGACCAGGCGCAATGGTTTGAAGATAATTCGCCGCTAATGCCGGAGCACAAAAAGAAAAATGTAAAAGGTATCACTGCAAAAGCAATAACTGTTATTGTTGAAAGCGGATCGCTGGCGCCCAATACTGCAATAGGAATTAACCTGCCCAACAACGAATGGATAAGAAAAGAACATGGCTCTAAATCTGTATCACTTAGTAACATCATTTACTCATATAATGTTGCAGGTGCTAAGAGCGGTATGGTAGATGAGTTTGCTTTGAATGATACAGTTGCACAGCGAATGAAAAAATGGGAAGCACTTGCGGCAGATCTTCATACTGATATGCATGAGTGTATCGGTCATGCATCCGGACAAATAAATCAGGGTGTAGAAACAACTGACAAAACATTAAAAAATTATGCATCAGCTTTGGAAGAAGGACGTGCAGATCTTGTGGCACTGTATTATATCATGGATCAAAAGCTAATTGATATTGGAGTTATGCCTTCTCTTGAAGTTGCTAAAACGCAATACGATAGCTATTTAATGAACGGGTTAATGACGCAGCTTACCAGATTAAAATCAGGTGACCAGGTAGAGGAAGCACACATGCGTAACAGGCAAATGATAGCCAGGTGGGTGTATGAAAAAGGGAAAAGAGATAGTGTTGTTCAGTTTGTAAAAAGGGATGGCAAAACGTATGTGCAGATAAATGATTACAATAAACTGCGTAACCTTTTTGGACAATTATTACGTGAGATACAAAGAGTGAAATCAGAAGGAGATTTTAATGCAGGCAAAAATCTGATTGAAAATTATGGCGTAAAAGTAGACCTTGCTTTACATAAAGAAATTTTAGAGCGCTATAAAAAATTAAATGTAAAACCATATAAAGGATTTATTCAGCCACGTCTTGTTGCTGTAATGGGTGGAGATAAAATCACCGATGTAAAAATTGAATACCCTGCAAGTTTTTATGAGCAGATGATGGAATATGCTAAAAAATATTCTTTTTTGCCGGTGAAGAATTAAGAATAATTTTTTCACACAAAGGCGCAATGATAATAAAGCCCCAAAGTTTTTTCTTTGCGGCTTTGCTTTCTTACAAATATTTGCGTGAAACTTATTTTTTGTTCCTTATTTGCTGTAATGTTTCAGTCCACTTCAAAAGTTCTTTCAGCATTCCTTCTGCTGCCTTATAAATTCCTTCATTGGCATTAAATTTATTTTGCTATAGAGTTCCCTTCTCCACTTGTGGAGAAGGGTTAGGGATGAGGTTACGCCTGCTTTACCAATTGTATCTCACAATGAATACGAATTTCATCACTAACCACTACTTGCCCAGCCTCTGTTACAGCATTCCACAAAAGCCCATATTCTTTCCTGCTTATTTTACCGGTAACCGTAAAACCAGCTTTGCTTTGACCGTATGGGTCAACAACACTTCCGCCATATTCAACATTTAATTTAATTGATTTTGTAACATCCCTGATAGTTAGATCGCCATTTAATGTTGCATCATCTCCGCTTCCGGAATAATCACTGCTTACAAATTTTAATTGCGAAAATTTTTCAGCATTAAAAAAGTCATCAGACTTAAGGTGTGTATCCCTTTGCTCATTGTTGGTTTCTATTGAATCAATGTCAGCAGTGAATTCAATTTTTTTGGCTGTATTAAAATCATCTGTTTCAGTTTCAACAACAAGATCAAACTTTTTAAAATACCCGGTAACATTGGTTACCATCAGGTGTCGTATTTTAAACCGGATCTCTGAATGTGCAGGATCAATCTTCCATGAAATTGCCATTGTTTTAGTTTTTAGATTATGAATAAATGTTTAGCATTAATAATTTTAATCTTCGAGGTATCCGAATTTTCCTTTGTTAAAATCTTCAAGAGCCTGCTCTAATTCTTCGTGAGTATTCATTAAAAACGGACCATAAGCGGCAATGGGTTCATTAATCGGTTCACCACTTATTATAAATAAAACGCTGTTTTCATCCGCTTCAACTGAAATAGTTTCTCCTTCATTTTTAAAAAGAATAAAATTATCAGCAGGCGCTTTTTCTCTGTTTACTTTTACTGCGCCTTCCACAACCAGCATTCCTGTATTAAAATTTTCAGGAAGATCGAAGGTGAGAGCAGTACCCTTTTTTATTTTTGCATTATACATTTCAATAGGCGTAAATGTTGATGCCGCACCTTTCACTCCTTTAAATTCACCTGCAATCACTTCAACAACACCGCCTTTATCCAAATGGTATTTACCCAATTGATCGTTTGTTATTGCCTGGTATTTAGGCTTGCTCATTTTATCTTTGGCGGGCAGATTAACCCAAAGCTGTATCATTTGAAATGGCCCACCTTTTTTGCTGAACTCTTCCTCGTGATATTCTTTATGTAAAATGCCCGAAGCTGCAGTCATCCATTGAACATCGCCTTCACTTATTACACCACTGTTACCTGTACTGTCGTGATGGGCAACTTTACCCTGGTAAGCTATTGTTACGGTTTCAAACCCACGATGCGGATGCACACCAACTCCTCTTGGATTTTCTCTTGGAGAAAAATCAACTTTGGAATTATAATCCATCATAAAGAAAGGGCTCATCCTGTTATTACCAAGATTATATCCTGAAGGAAAAAAATTATGAACCCTGAATCCATCCCCCACCATGTGCGGTGCTGGCGGCGGTAATATTTGTTGAATTATTTTAGTTGCCATTTTCAGAAATTAAATCTTTTTATAAAATGAGACTAAGCAGGTTGAAGTTCAGTTTGTTTTACTAATTGTATTTCGCAATTAACCTTGAGTTCTTCACCTAACATTATACCACCTGTTTCTAAAACTGCATTATAATTTATGCCCCAATCTTTACGATTGATTTTACCATTGATAGTGAACCCGGCTTTTACATTCCCCCATGGGTCTTTTGCAATGCCACTGTATTCCACTGAAAGCTTTACAGGCTTAGTGGTTTCTTTAATTGTGAGATCACCATAAAGATTAAATGTATCCTCATCCACCTTTTCTACTTTGGTAGATTTGAAAATAATGTTTGGGTGCTTATCAGTTTCAAAAAAATCTGCATTGGCAAGATGAGCATCACGCTGTTCGTTGTTTGTATTGATAGATGCTACATCAATATTTGCAGTTACTGTTGCATTAGCAAAGTCATCACCATTAGTTTCTACCTGAACATCAAATTTGTTGAAGTTGCCTGATACATTCGAAATCATTAAGTGCTTAATCTTAAATCCAATTTCGCTGTGTGTTGGGTCTAAAGACCATTTTGTTGTTGTCATTTTTTTTTGTTTTATTTATTAATTATTTTATTGAATGTTTAAAACGTTTGAAATTTTAATGCGATGCAGGCGTTAGGCGTAATAGTTCACCATCCCTTGCATTTGTTAACACCATACTGAGCCGTCCGGTGCCTGGATAACTTACCTATGTAGCAAAAAAGGACAATTTATATCTAACCATATTTCTACTTTCATAATATTCTTTTAATGATGAATAAATTAAGCCATCACTTTTTTATCATTTGAAAAAATTGGGCTTTTCACTTTATTTGTTTTTCCTGTTAAGGCAGCATCAATGCTTGCTTTACGACCACCCGCAATAAGAGAAACAACAGCAAGACCGAAGACTAAAATAAAATATTCAATGCCTTCCGGTTTACCTGGTTGAACATACCAGTTCATAAAAAACCCGTTATTAAGGTGTGTAGTAAAAAGTATGCCTACAAAATTTGCGAGTATTCCAAAAGCCGCTATACGTGTACCAAAGCCAAATATTAATGCCAATGCTCCGATGCTTTCAATTATAATAACCAGGAATGCCAATATCCACGGAAGATGTGCCTGCGTTGTTAAAAATCCCATGGTACCCGTAAACCCATATCCTCCAAACCAGCCTAATAATTTTTGAGCGCCGTGAGGAAAAATAGTAATACCGAGTGCCAGTCTTGCAAATAAGGCAGTCCAGTTGTTTGAGTTTGTTACTAATAACTTTTTCATTTTTTTTTATTTTTGCTTTAAACGTTTATAATAATATTTATAAGAAATTTTAATTGTGTAATATCTTCCAGCCTGCTACCCAGTTGTAATTATTTTTTATGCTTAACTGAATAAGCAATGCCTGCATATTTTCCAACGTTCTGCTTACCGCCAGTGCACCCGCTTTTATAGGATTAAAACCTGCCGCTCTTACAACATCTGATACTGTTTGCAAAGCTTCCTCATCATTGCCTGCAATAAAAGCATCTACCGTTTTACCATCAATTACAGGTTGTGAAAAATCACCTGCGAAAGTTGTATTGAATGCCTTTATAACTTTTGAATGAGGTAAAAAATTTTGTAATTCTTCAGCAGCACTGGTATCAGCATTTGTTACAAGCCCTGTATAAGTATCATTCAACGGATTGGAAATGCTGATGACAATTTTGCCCGTGGCAACTTGCTTTATTTTTTCTGCTAATTCTTTTTCAGCAGCAAAGGGTACAGCTGCAATAATTATATCTGCTTCCCAGCTTGCATCAGCAGCACAGCCAATAACTTCTGCATTTACTAATTTGTTTATGAGCTTGATTTCTTTAAAAACAGACCTAAGCTTTTTTTCCTCTTTGCCAAATAACAATAGTCTATAGGGTGCTTTAGCAAGACTTATTGCAATCGAAGAACCCATATTACCCGAAGCCCCGATAATTGCGATTGTTTTTATTGTTGCCATAATTTGCGTTTTTTATAATGCAAATCTACGCCGGCAACATGCCCTGTTCCATTGAGTTGTGATAATAAATTACATTGACCTGAAATAACTATTTCTCTTGATCTATATCAAGAAAAAATTATTTACGCTGAGAGATTTGTTTGCGTAAACGGCTTAATGTTTCAGGTGTAATGCCGAGAAAAGAAGCCAACATGTGTTGTGGTACACGTTGCGGAATGGTAGGACAGGCATTTACAAGTTGTTTATATTTTTCTTCAGCGGAGTTGCTTAGAGAACTTACCAATCTGCCTTGTGTGGCAATTAAATGGTTTTGCAAAAGCAGCCGAAAAAAGCGTTCCATCTTTGGAATTTTTTCCAGCATTTGTTCTTCAGCCTGCTTTGTCAGCAGCAGTAATTCGCAGTCTTCCAGCGCATCAATATTATAGGTAGATGGTTCACCAGTAAGAAAACTAAATTGATCGCCGATCCACCATCCCTCAAAGGCAAATTCAGCGATATGTTCCCCACCCTTTTCATCTACGGTGTAAGAGCGAAGAATTCCTTTTTCAACAAAAGCGAGATATTTTGAAACATCACCTTCCTGCAGCAGGCATTGCTTTTTACGTAATTTTTTTGGAATGAAAAAAGTTTTTAATAATTGTTGCTCATCATTATTAAGAACAATTTTTTTGAAAATATTTTCAATAAGTATTTCGTACATGTTGGTGTATAGTCAGCGTAAAAATATGGCAATACAATTGGATTCAAAAATACCGGGAGCCATAAGTTATATTTGGAATACAATAAGTAAAATTTTTAAAAAATATGGATTTAGATAAACTCAATTTCCTTCCCGGCTGGGAAGATGACAGATTTAATTTTGATGATGAAGGTGAGGAGTGGAAAACTGCGCCTCAAAGAGAAGCAGCAAAAGCAAGGTATTTAAAATGGCGGGAAGTATTTGGACTCGTTATTGCCTTTGCTGAAAATCTTCCTGATGAGCCGGATGAAGATGGTCATGAATCTCATGCACAAACCATCAGTCGTTTTATTTATGAAAATGCAATGATAGTGGCGCCAAAAATTATGGGAGCCGCAGTCTGTGATTTGTATATTTTGAAAATGGAAAATGCAGCTATCATCCGTACCAATTGCAGGCAAATGATGGAACAGCTGGGCTTTGCTGTATTGATGGACATGGCTGATGAAGAACACAAAAAGGTAATTGAGGAATCATTGAATGAATTTCAAAAACTTTTTAGTGAATGGGTAGCCACATTTAAGAAGGATGAATTTGAAGATGAATGGGGTTTATTTAAATAAAAAAAGCTGCCCGATAAAAGGCAGCTTAACTAAGTGTTTTTACAAATCAATGATGGCGTGGATGATGCATTGGGTGCCTTCCGGGATGTTTTATTCCCAGGTCTTTTGCATCCTGTCTAATATCTTTTCTATCGCCTCTTATATCCTGTCTTTCAAGTTTTGCTGCATTCTTATCGCCATTTTTAATATCGGTTTTTAGATCATGACGATCCTTCTTAATATCTTTAACATCCATTTTCAAATCTTTTCTTTCTTCTTTTTTTGTGGGTGTTGTTTGCGCAAATAGTGCAGTTGACATAACGGCTGCAAAGGCCAATAAAAATAGTTTTTTCATGATTAAAATTTTATTAGTGAACCTGTATGACCTGTATATCGTGAACTAGTTTAATGGGAAAAATTTTATTTTAAAATTTTATATACCCGCCAACTTCAAAATAAAAAGTATTGCTCAATGTCTCTGTTCTGTAGGTTAGTCCATTATTTATCGAATATTTAAATCCGTTTACGGGCACACTATAGGTTGGTATAAAAGATAACCCCCATTTAGCATTATCATAATTAACAGGAAGTGAGAGTTCATAATCCAATACAGAAAAATTCTTTTCTACAATAATTACTTTAATGGCATTAGGGTTAGTAGTTTGTCTTCGCTTTCTTTTAGCCGAATATTTTCTGTTGGTAAAATATCCTTGGTAAAAATTTTGAGTGCCGGTATTTACTAAGGCAGAAGGCGTAATCGCAAAACTGCCATCCCCAAATTCAAATGCATGAGATAACCCCAGGTTTAATCCTATATCAGTTTTAGTGGAAAAGGAAACATCTGCTCCGCCATTAATAGACACCGGACCGGCTTTATAATACAATGAACTTCCGATGCCTCCTTTTACTTCTCCATGGACTGAATAACTACTGCTGCTGGTAAAATACTTTGATGCATAAACGGAGCCTGAAATTTTTTCATTAACGCTGGTAAAATCATATCCTGCTGTAATAGAGCCTGCGTCTACCTGCGACTGTCCGGAACTTGCGAAGTACGACAAGGAACCTTCAAGATATAATCCGCTTTTATCATGATACGAAAGTGAAGGGATAATATAGGGCAAAGTAAAAGAATCTTTACGGCCATAGTACACGGCATTGGATAAATAACTTATGGAAAATTTGAAGTATGATTTTTTCTGTTCACTATTGATATCGCTCTGGCCTTTTGATGAAAGAGTAATTAATAAAATTAAAAAAGAGAGAAGAGTAGTTTTGGTTAATAGCATATGGCATTTAGATATAGTAACTTGTAGACCACTAAAATATTGTATAGTTTAATGGATTATTTTATTAATCTCTTGCTAAAACAACTATACACATAGCATAGAAATTACCTCCATCTTACAGGATGGTATTTTAACCGATATATTTTTAAGCGAATGCAACGGGCTAAAATTGCAGGATATTTGCGTATTTCAGAAGAAGTTTAAATTCAATCTTTCAGCGTAAAAAAATATTTGCAGAACAGAATTATTATAAGTTCGCAGTTACCTAAATTAAAATATAAATTAATTAAGCCACTTTTTCGGTAACTCTAACGCCCCCTTTATATTCTCCAAGAATATTTACATCCTTGTATTTTTGATATTGTTTTGCGGAAAGTTCCATTGCTGCTCTGGTTTCGCTTCTTATTTTTAAACCTTTGCTTTCGCCTTTGTTACTAATCTCGATGTAAAAGCCATCCATTAATGTTATAGCTCTTTCTCTTGGTCTACCTGTTCTCATTATTACTGTTTTTAATTTTTATATAGTGATAGCATTCGGGTAACCTCTATACTGTTTGTGCTATTGATTATGGGTAAAGATAATGTAATGAGGTTAATTATCCATAATTTGACAGAATGATGTGTTTGAGGACGTTTTTTTAACGTATGTTTATTTTTTCCCTGATAATTTAGGACAGGAAAGTGTATTTCTTTCTCCAAATGAATAAATAAGCCCCATAGTATGTGTATAATAGTGATCTTTTTTTGATGGATTGGCTCCTTTACTAAAACCGTCAAGATAATCAGTTGACATAAGCCGATAAGATGTTTGCAGATTTAAAGAAATTTTTTTGTTGAGAAAATAACGAATACCTGCCCCTGCAGGCAACACAGGAATAAGACGGGGTAAACGATGGGCAATATCCTGCGGTAATCCATCTGTAATAGCCGGGTCATTACTGAAATATTCAGCATTAAGATTGCTGTAATCTCTTCTCACTTTTAAAAAGCTTATGCCGGCTCCGGCAAAAAAATAGGGAAAAAGAATTCTTTCTGTCCCTAAAGGATTCCATAACAAACTTGCAGTAAGCTCCGTTATTGAAGTTTTAAAATTAAAATTTCTTTGCTGCCTGTATTCGGGATTTTTATAATTGGCATCATTGGCTCTTACTTTACCAAAAGAAAGACCTGCCTGTATTGCAAAAGCATTGGTTAGTTTTTTACTTCCGCTAAATCCTAAAAATAATCCTGGTGATTTATAGGGGCTTAATAAGGTTGGTGTAAGATCCCCGGAATAAAGCTCTGCGCCTAAATTTATACCGACTTCATAAGGATAACTTTTTAACTGTGCAATTGCAGCAAATGAGAAAGAGATAATAAATACAGAGGTAATAAGTGCTTTAAGCGTTTTCATTGAACTAAGATTTAATGAGGAATAATTTCATGACGGTTGCTTTATTATAAAAAATCAACGTCAAAAGAAATTAGTAAATCTTCCTCATACCTTACCTCAATTATATGGTGAGTGTTTAAATTACGGTACTATTACTTAGTAACTGCTTATTGATAAATTATCATTCAGTTTTAATAAGAAGGTGTCTTCAATGATTTCGCTGCCTGTAAGTTTTTTATTTTATGCAACTGCTTTATTTTTAAATATCTCCGACTGCACTTCGTTTGCTATCCTGTAAATATTAAGATCATTAAGTATCCCGTAAATAAAACATTGTGTCATGATACTGTCCAGGTATTCTCCTTCCTGATTTTTAAAAAATGGCAAACCACTTTCTCCGGGTAAAATTTGTATGTCATCTGCAGGGTCAAAGGGGTGTTGGTAAGTATTATAGATCTCTTTTAAAAATGATCTAATCGAGTCTTCGCTATAAATGTGAAATAATTTCATTTTATTATTTTTTAGAAGTTTAAAATTGCCTCCGTGTGGAAACACAGAGGCTTACCAAAAACAGCCTTATTGCTTATTAACTCTACTATCTTATCGTTTTTACTTTTACAAAATTTCCTGCGGCATCAAACTGCACCCCATATTTTGTATTGTTGGCTTCAATAATCACACAGTATCCCTGCACTACGCCATTCTCTGTAATTGAAAATGCTTTATTAAAAACATAGTTGGGATAAGTTGCTGATAAATATGAAAGGGCGTTGGCAGGCAGTGCACTTTGATCAATTGAATTTGCTTTACCCTTTTGTGCAGGCAATTCAATACGGCTTACAAAACTCCCTGAAGCATTAAAAATGGTTGCAAACAATCCATTATTTTTACTTAACAAAATATAGCCGCTGTCTCTTGTTTTAGCAGCACGAACTAAAGTATCCTGCGGATAATTGGAAGCGAAGTATGTCGTGATAAAAGAAGGCAAAGAACTTAATGCCACAGTATCTCTTTGCTTTCCGTCACGGTTTTGAAAGCATCCGCCTTCGTGATGGCCACTGCCTAAAAGGTCGCGGCCTTCCCGTTGTTCAAGCACTTGAACAAACTTTCCGCCTGTGTCAAATTTTAACCCTACAGGGTTACCATTAAATTGTATTATAACAACATACCCCTGTAATGTTGATGATGCATCTTTTATTGTAAATGCTTTTTGAAAAGTGTAGCCGGAATAATTTGTGTTTAAATAATCAGTTATTGAAGAAGGCAAACTGCCGAATGCAACTGAATCTCTTCTGGAATGCGCAGAGCATGTATTAATAACATACACAGAATCGCCGGCAGTTGTTGCGCTTATTGAAACTGCGATTGCTTGTGTTTGTGCTACAGCAGTCTGGATTGCTGCAGTATCTGTTGCACTTACTGTTACTTCTTTTTGACAGGATGCCATGCCCATTACTGCGGCTACAGCAACATTAATAATTAGTGGTTTAAAGCGGTACTTCATTTTTTTAAGATTTAATAGTTATAAATTTTCAGGATGATTAAATGCTTTGAGAAGCACTTCATGGAGGTAGATGTCTGATTCTTTTGAAAGAGTTGGGTAAGATTTTACAAAAAGTTTCCTTTAAGAAAATCTTAACTAATGAAATGTAAGAAGCGAAATGTGAAATGAAAAATCTTTTTCACGTTTTACATTTGACATTAACGAAGAGAACCTTTTAAAATTAAAGTTTGATGGTAATGCCTGCAGACAAACCAAAAGAATTAAGTTTTGTTTTTACAGCGGCATTTTTATTAATAGATGATAAAGCAAGTCTTGCTGTGGGTGTAAAATTCAATGCAATTTTTTTGCTTAAATGGTATTGAGCTCCTAAACTAATTTGGCTATTAAAGTAATTGGATTTTAATCCCTCTATATTATTACTGCCGGAGCTTTCACTACCACCTGTTGTTGCAATCACTGTTTCAGTTTTACCCTTTGATAAAATATTTGCGGAGATACCAACACCGGGAACTAAATTTAGTTTGCCCTTACCGATAACATATTTTACTGCCAGCGGAATACTTATATACTGAAGGGTGTTTTTAGCTGACAATATTTTAGTGCTGTCTCCCTGCGAAGGATTAGCACCTGATTTAAGAGGAACATACACAGAGCCTGCAGAGCAGCTAAGCCTGTAATTTACATTGCCGTTATTATCCGGGCGGGCATAAATAATTTTGGTGTTAATGCCTGTAACCCTTGTGAACACAGCTACTCCTGATTGTAGTTTCCAGTTACTGCCGACACTATATTCCAGTAAAAGGCCATAGCTTGATGAAGATATTATCTTCTCATTATTTTTAATTTCATTCCTGTTATCTTCTCTAAAACGTGGATGGTCATCTTTTACATTAGAAAAAACAAACTCAGGTGAAAAGAAAATGGTTGCTGAGAATAAAGAGCTTTTTGTTGATTTTGCAGTACTCTTTTTTGAAGAAGCGTTTTTATTTTTTTCTGTAATATTTTCTGCAGAAGCAGATAAAAAAGGAAGAGAATTTGAAAAAGGATTTACTGATTGTATTTCTAAAATGCCATAGGGCTTTGGCACATTGATAAATATTATTGGTGCGTCAACAATATATTTTTCGGGAGTTGTAATAGTATTCTCAGGCACTTTTGTTTTAATGTTATCCCGGATAATTACTCTTTTATTTTTTTGCTGTTTGTTGTTTTTATCAAATTGTTCAGATTTTTTTTCATCCTGATTTGCAGCTAACGTCTGCTCAACTTTTTCTTTATCCTTTGCAGTATTATTATGTTGAGAAGAAGTTGGCAGCAGATTTTTTTCTTTTTGCGCTGTAGTAATATTTTGTTGTACAAAATTTTCCTGCTGATTTTTTTGCTTATCCGTGTTGGTAACCGTTTGAGTTAGTGGTGAATTTATTTGTTTTTTATTTTGAGTGTCGCTGTTCTTTTCATTTTGCGGAGTTATTATTTCAGGGAGGGTAAAGTTTTTATTATTATTGTTTTTAGTTTTAGTTTTATTTTTAATTTTAGATACTTTATTAATATTGTTTTGTTTAACCAGTTCTTTATTTTTCATTCTTGTTTGCCATGTATACATTGCCATTCCAAAAGAAGCCAGTAAAAGAACAGCAGCAGCCCATTTTAGTTTATTATATTTTTTAGATATGGAAACAACTTTCTTTTTATCAAGATTTTTATCAATGGCTTCCCACACCTTTAAAGAAGGCGTATCCCCGTGCTCATCAATTGCCTTTTTAAACAGATCATCAATATTGTGTAGATTTTCACTCATAATTGTTTAATATTTTGAGATGATTGTAAACTGTTATGAACAGCCTTTTGCAGAATGGCTCTTGCATCTGAAAGATTAGATTTGGAGGTGCCTTCTGAAATTTTTAAGTGAGCTGCAATTTCCCTGTGTTTCATTCCTTCAAAAACGTACAGGTTAAAAACCATGCGGTAAGAAGGAGGAAGTAGTTGTACCATTTTTAAAAGTTCTTTGGTACCTAATTGAGAAATAATATTTTCATTACCTATATTTTCAATTGCAGCAATATCAATATCAACTACTGCGTGCAGTTTTTTACTTCTGTATTTCTGCAAGGCACAGTTTACCATTATCTTTCTCACCCATCCCTCAAAGGAGCCTGCAAATTTGTATTGATGAATAAATTCAAAAACCTTTATAAAGCCTTCCTGTAATATTTCTTCAGCTTCTTCACGGTTTTTGGAGTAGCGCAGGCAAACAACAAACATTTTTTGCATTAGCAGAGCATACAGGTGGCTCTGGGATTGTCTATCCCCTCTAATGCATCCATCAATAAGCATTGCAGTTTGTTCCACTAACAGGCGTTCTTGTTCCATTGATGCTGAAAGTAGCAAAATGGTTGGGTAAAAAGCTATTCATTTTTGTAAAGTTGTCCAAATCTTTTTCCTGTACTTTTGTCTTCCTTAAATATTTAAAATGAATTTTAAATTAATACTTATGAGCATACTTACAAGCTCTGTAGCTGCTATGTCATGTAATAATCAAAGCAATAATACAGAAACAAAAATGCAAAAAGATTCTTCTGTTGCAGCAATAAAAGAAGAGGCTGTAAGCTATACTTTAGACGGCAAGACCTATAAAGGGTATGTGGTTTACGATTCTTCGAATAAAAATAAAAGGCCTGGAGTGCTTGTTGTTCACGAATGGTGGGGCCTGAATGATTATTCACGGGGAAGGGCAAGGCAATTAGCTGAGCTGGGGTATATCGCAATGGCTACAGATATGTTTGGGGAGGGTAAAACAGGCCCGGACCCTAAGGCTGCACAGGATCTTGCCACACCCTTTTATAACGATCCTTCATTATCAAAAACCAGGCTGGATGCAGCTTTAAATAAATTGAAGGAATATCCGCAGGTGGATGCTGCAAATATTGCAGCTATAGGTTATTGTTTCGGCGGCTATATTGTATTAAATGCTGTTAAGCTTGGTGCTGATCTTAAAGGTATTGTTAGTTTTCATGGCGGGCTTGGTGGTGCACCGGTAAAAAAAGAATTGATAAAATCACAGATACTTGTGTGCCATGGTGAAGCAGATGAATTTGTAAATAAAGAAGTAGCGCCTTTTAAAAAATCAATGGATTCTGCCGGAGTGGCGTATACCTTTAAAAGTTATCCCAACGCCACACACGCCTTTACAAATCCAAACGCCACAGAAAATGGTAAAAAGTTCAATATGCCTATTGAATATAATGCAGCAGCGGACAAAGCTTCGTGGAATGATATGAAGGATTTCTTCAACAAAATATTTACAAAATAATAGACACTTAACCATTTAAAAGTTTATTCTATAATTTGTGTAGACAATAAATGTTGTATGAAAAGAGAACTTACCTCCTGGTACAGCCCTTCACTGGCGCAGGATATGCCCGTTGTCGTGTATGGGGATTATGGATTTGCATTATTATTAGTGCCCACCGCTGCAGCAGATTATTTGGAGTATGAGCGCTTTCAATTAATTGATTCGTTAAAGGATTTTATTAACGGAGGAAAAGTAAAAGTTTTTTCCATCAACAGCATTAATAATGAAAGCTGGCTAAATAATGAAATGGTACCGGAGCATAAAGGCATCCGCCACAATCAATTTAATAATTATGTATTTGATGAAGTGATCCCTTTTATTAAAGCGAATACATCAAATGAAACGGATATAATAATTTCCGGTGCCAGCTTTGGTGCATTGCACAGTATGAATTTGTTTTTAAAACGCCCTGACCTTATCAATGGAACTATAGCCATGAGCGGCGTGTATGATCTTTCAGAATACACCAAAGGTTTTTGGGATGACCAGGTGTATTTTAATTCACCCCAGCATTATGTTCCTAATCTTACAGATGAAAATATTTTAAACACTATCCGCAAAAGCAATCATATTCATATCCTTAGTGGCAGTGGCTCTTACGAAGACCCTGATGCATCCCGAAAATTTGCAGGTGTGTTGGATAGCAAAGGAATAAATTATGAATTAGATATTTGGGGAGAAGATATGAAACACGATTGGCCTACCTGGCTGGCAATGCTTCCGCACTATTTAGGTACAAGATTTTAAAGACTTAGCCGCAAAGACTTAAAGGCGCTAAGTAACACAAAGTTTTTCTTAGTGAATCTTTTTGTCTTTGTGCCTTCGGGGCAGCAGAATCCGCATAATTTATATCACTTATTTTTACAGGATGGAAAAGAAATTGTTTTTGCTGGATGCAATGGCGCTTATTTATCGTGCTTATTATGCACTGATACGAAATCCTATTATCACATCAAAAGGAAAAAACACCAACGCCCAATTTGGTTTTACAAATACATTGTTTGAACTTATTACCAAGGAAAAACCTACCCATCTTGCAGTTGCATTTGATACGGCTGCACCAACAGAACGACATACAGATTTTGTAGATTATAAAGCTAACCGGCTTGCTGCGCCGGAAGATATTATCCTGGCCTTGGATGACATCAAAAGAATAATAAAAGGATTTAATTTACCGGTAATTGAATGTGATGGCTTTGAGGCAGATGATGTTATTGGCGGCCTTGCACAGCAGGCAGAAAAACAAGGTTACGAAGTTTACATGGTTACACCGGATAAAGATTTTGGCCAATTAGTTACTGATAAAATAAAAATTTATAAACCCGGCTACCAGGGTGGTAAAGTAGAAATAATGGGGGCAAAAGAAGTTTGTGCAAAATGGAATATAAAAGATGTATCGCAGGTAATTGATATTTTAGGATTGATGGGAGATGCAGTGGATAACATTCCCGGTATTCCCGGTGTGGGAGAAAAAACCGCATCAAAACTTTTAGGTGAATTTGGAACACTTGAAAATATCTTAGCCAACGCAGAAAATATAAAGGGCGCTTTGGGAGAAAAGATAAGAGCAGGAAAAGATCTTGCAATAATGAGTAAAAAACTGGCAACTATTGTTACCAATGCTCCATGCGAATTTCATGAAGAAGATTTTAGAATTAAAGCATACGATAACGATGCGCTTAAAGATATTTTTAATGATCTTGAATTTAAAACCCTTGGCAGAAGAATTTTAGGAGAAGAATATTCTGCGTATGCAGTTGGTGAAGGTACTGTTGTGCAAACTGATTTGTTTAGCAATGCAATGGAACAGCCACTTCCAAAGCCGGAAGAACTTACAATACAGGAAGAAAAGACTGCGATTGTGGCGGATAAAAATATCAATAATACATCCCATAATTATATTGCTGTTGAAGGAGAAGCAGCAATAAATGAATTAGTAAAAAAATTATCCGGGCAAACAGAAATCTCTTTTGATACAGAAACAACCGGCATTGATGCAAACAATGCAGAGCTTGTTGGATTAAGCTTTTGCCTAACCCCCGGCGAAGGATATTATGTTCCTCTTCCTGCTGACATTGTAGAAGTAAGTATAATTCTAAATCATTTCACCGGTCTTTTTAATGACTCATCAAAAATATGGGTTGGACAAAATATTAAATATGATCTGCTGGTTTTAAAATGGTATGGGATTGAATTGAAAGGAAAACTTTTTGATACCATGCTTGCGCATTATGTGATAGAGAGTGAAGGCAGAAGGAATATGGATATGCTGAGTGCACAGTACCTGGGCTACCAGCCAATATCTATTGAAGAGTTGATAGGTAAAAAAGGAAAGAGCCAGGGAACGATGAGAGATGTTGAGCTTGAAAAAATAAAAGAATATGCTGCTGAAGATGCTGATATAACCCTGCAGTTAAAAAACGCTTTTACGCCGTTATTAAAAAAGAAAGATGTAGAAAAGGTTTTTGAAGAAGTAGAAAGCCCGTTGGTGAAAGTGTTGGCTGATATGGAATATGAAGGCGTAAAAGTAGATATGAACTTCTTAAATCAATATTCAAAAGAGTTGGAAGTTGAAGCCAAACGTTGTGAAGAAAGTGTTTATCAGCAGGCAGGTGTTCGTTTTAATCTTGCTTCTCCAAAACAATTAGGCGAAGTGCTGTTTGAAAAATTGCAATTAGATGCTAAGGGAAGAAAAACAAAAGGCGGTCAATATTCAACCGGTGAAGATGTATTGCTGAAGCTTTCTCATCAAAATAAAATTGTTGATGATATTTTGGGCTTTCGGGAACTAACTAAATTAAAATCAACTTATGTAGATGCATTGCCGCAAATTATAAATAAAAGAACAGGACGTGTGCACACCTGCTATGGGCAGGCGATTGCGGTTACAGGCAGGCTCAGCAGCAATAATCCTAATCTTCAAAATATTCCTGTAAGAACAGAGCGGGGAAGAGAAATAAGGAAAGCATTTATACCAAGAGATTCTGATCACACAATTATTTCTGCAGATTATTCCCAGATAGAATTGAGAATTGTTGCAGCCATAAGCGGCGACCCTGCTATGTGTGAGGCTTTCAAACAAAATAAAGATATCCATACAGCAACGGCTGCGAAAGTTTTTAATGTTGCAGAAGAGGATGTTACAAAAGAAATGCGCTACAAAGCCAAGAGTGTAAACTTTGGTATTATTTATGGCCAGGGCGCTTTTGGATTAGCAGAAAATATTGGTGTTTCCCGAAGTGAGGCAAAGGAAATTATTGATAATTATAAAAAGCAATTTGCCAATATCCAGAAGTATATGGATGAGTCAATTAATTTTTGCAGGGAGAATGGTTACGTGCAAACATTGATGGGGCGCAAGCGCTGGCTTAAGGATATTAACTCTTCTAACTTCACTGTTCGCGGTTATGCAGAACGTAATGCTATTAATTCTCCAATACAGGGAACTGCTGCTGACATGATAAAACTCGCTATGATAAAAATTCAAAATGAATTTAAAAAGCAAAAGTTCCGTTCTAAAATGATAATGCAGGTACATGATGAATTGGTATTTGACGCACATAAAGAAGAAGTGGAAACTTTAAAACCTATTATCATCAATTGCATGCAGACTGCTTTGCTATTACCTAATGATGTACCTGCCAATGCTGAAATTGGTGTGGGAGAAAACTGGCTGGAGGCGCATTAAACAGCCCCCTGTCTCCCGAAGGGTGAACTTAGATTGATAATTCTTTCAATGGTTGCTTTTACTATAAATTTTGAAAGAGTACTTTCTATTTTTACATGAAGGAGGTTTTGTAATATTCAATTAATATATTGATTTACTGTGCCTGCTACTAATGAGAACTAATTAATTCTTGAGCTACCTCCTAAAATTAAGTATGAATAAAAAAATAATGGAGACAAAACCTAAGTTCCCCCTTCGGGAGACAGGGGACTTTTTCTCTGACAACATTCTTTCTTTTTTTAAAAATCTTGAATTAAATATTGATCTGCCACCGGAGATCGAAGTCATGAATCCATTTAAGGATAAAACTACAATGCAGGTTTGCACTCAGTTCTATAAAAAATATTACAACAATACAAATAAAAGAAAAATGATCATTGGTATAAACCCCGGAAGGTTTGGCGGCGGTATTACAGGCATTCCATTTACAGATCCGGTACGGTTAAAAAAAGAATGTAATATTGATAACCCCTGGCCACCAAAACAGGAACTGTCCTCTGTATTTGTATATGATGTTATTAATGCTTTAGGAGGAGCAGAAAAATTCTATAACAATTTTTACTTTACTTCCGTAAACCCTCTTGGTTTTACAAAACATGGCAAAAACTTAAATTATTATGATGACAGGAATTTGCAAGATGGCATTAAAGATTTTGTTGTTGACTGCATGAAAAAGCAACTGAAATTTGGTATTGATAAAAAAGTAGCATTTTGTTTAGGAGAAGGAAAGAACTATAAATATTTATCAAATCTGAATGAAGAAAAAAAATTCTTTGATAAAATTATTCCACTATCTCATCCGCGTTTTATTATGCAATACAAATTAAAAAAGAAAGACGAATACATTCAGTCATATCTTGAAAAACTAAGAAGTTAATTATGAAACCTACACTTATATATTGTTATGATGCCTACTGCGGATGGTGTTATGGTTTTAGTGAAGTGATGAAAAAAATAAATTCCGAATTCAAGAATCAGATAGAGATCGAAGTCCTCTCTGGCGGAATGATATTGCCCGATGAACCTGTGAGTATAGGCGCTACCGCAGGTTATATAAGTAAGGCATATAAAAATGTAGAGGAGATAACAGGCATTAAATTTGGCGAAGATTATTTATGGCATATCAATCATCCTGATATTAGTGACTGGTATCCCAACTCAGAAAAGCCGGCAATAGCACTTTGTATTTTTAAAGAATATTTTCCTGATCAACAGGCAGGCTTTGCCGCAGACCTGCAATATGCATTGCATTACGAGGGTAGAGACCTAACCGACGATGAAGCATACCGCAATCTTTTAGAAAAATATAATTTGCCTGCAGAAGATTTTTATGGGATGCTTCATGAAGAAGAATACAAAGAAAAAGCGCATTATGAATTTGCCTTGTGTAAACAATTGCAGGTAACAGGATTTCCCGCAGTTCTTATGCAGCTATGTGAAAGCAAATTTTATTTACTGGCGAGAGGTTACACAGATTATAAAACTTTGAGTGAAAGGATAAATAATTGTCTGAAAGAAAACAAGCTAAATGAATAATATAAAAAGAGATATTACAACAAGAGAGGATATTGAATTGCTCATGAATAATTTTTATGAAAGATTATTGACTGATGAAAATATCAATTACATTTTTACCGACGTTGCAAAAATTGATATGAAAGCACACATCCCTGTTATTGCTGATTTTTGGGAGAGTGTCTTGCTACATAAAAACGTTTATCACAATAATGCAATGAAGATCCATATGGATCTGAATGATAAAACTTCTTTGACACAGAATCATTTTGATATTTGGCTAAAACATTTCAACAACACGGTTGACGGGTTATTTGAAGGAGTTACTGCATTGCTTGCAAAGCAACGTGCTAAGTCAGTAGCAACAGTTATGCAAATTAAGATTGCGCAAAATAAAAAACCCTGAAGATCATTCAGGGCTTTTCTTTTTTAATTATTGTCCCGGAGGTCTTTGTTGCATACGCTGACGCATAGCAGCTTCCATTTCTTTAAGCTTAGTAAATTGTTCTGGGGTTAATATTATTTTAAGTTTTGCGTCTCTTGCCTCAGTAAGCTTATCCATGTCGGCTTTTTCGGGTCTCGTTCCTGGCGCTAACCCTTCTCTTAATTTATCCTGTGCCTTATAATAATCAAGATAAACCGGACTTATATCAGTTTGTTGAACCTGGGTAATTTTAAGGCTGTCATTTAACCTGTCGACAACCATTTTCGTGCGTTCTTCGGGTGTACGGCGCTGACCTTGCTGAGCCTGGGTGCTTAATATTCCCACAAACATCAGCATTGCTAATAAAGTAATCTTGACTTTCATTGATAGTTTTTTAAAATTGATAAAATTTGATTGTAAAGATAAGACGTCAACTTTTTAATATAGCTGCGTTAACAAACATTTAAATTGATAACAGACTAAGTAAGACTGCTTATTATATGCAAAGGTTAACAGCCAGCCACTTTATTTTTTACTTCCAAATTTTTTACGTGTTTCAATTTTTTGTAATTCTCTTTCTATTATCAGGCTTGCTATTATTTCCGCGGCATCTTTTCCGGCATTTTCTTTTAAGATCCTTTTTAATTTGATTTCATCCACATCTGCTTTGTATAGTATTGCAATCAATCTTTCAAAATTATTCAGGATAAGATCATTAATAAAAGCACTAAGTTTTTCCTGTAATGCCAGCGGCGAAATATCTTCTGCAAACGAGCTATCAATTTGTTTATTGATTATGTGTATCAAATCTTTTTCAACCATGCATTCAGCTTTAGAATTTTTCCATTACACCAAGTCCAAATAATGCGAAGTCATATTTTACAGGATCATCTTTATCTAAGCTACGAAGGTTAGCTGTTAGTTCCAGCGCAGCCTGCCAATCAGTTGCTTTGCGATTCAGCAGATTAAAATGCCTGGCAACTCTTGCCACATGTACATCTACCGGGCAAATTAATTGGGCTGGCGAAATTTTTTTCCATATTCCAAAATCAACACCACTTCTGTCCCGGCGCACCATCCATCGTAAAAACATATTAAGCCTTTTGCAGGCAGAATTTTTTTGTGGTGATGCAATATGCTTAACTGTTCTTGCAGGCGAATCTTCTAATGAAAAAAAATAATTGTAAAAATGATTTAAAGCGGCCCCCACCAAACCTCCCCCGGTGGGGGAGGCTTCCGAAGCTTTTATTAACAATGAATCTTTGTTAAAGAAAGCAGACTCTAAAGATTTATTTTTTGAATAATGATGTTTAAAAAATTCTATAAAATATAAAAGGTCTGTTGTATTAAACGTTCTGTGTTTAAATCCCAATAATCTTTTTAGATCGGATACTTCATGGCCCAAAATAAATTGATGAGGAGCATTATCCATTAACTGCATTAACTCACGGCTTTTATTTATTATGGTTGTGCGGTTTCCCCAGGCAAATATTGCTGCAAAAAATCCAGAGATCTCAATATCCTGTTTTTTGGAAAATAAATGAGGAATGCAGATGGGATCATTCTTAATAAAAGAAGGCTGATCATATTCATCAACCTTCTTATCAAGAAATTTTTTTAAATTTTGTTCTATATTCTTTTTCGCCACTCCTTTGGATTTCTTGATTGATGAAATATGGCAATGACCTGAATTTGAGAATTAAATACCCTGTAAATTAAGTTGTATGGAAATCGTTTGATTTTTGAAGCACGTATATTTTTATAGATATAGCCTGATGTTTTTGGATTTTTCTTCAAAGATTCAATTTTTAAATCTATACAGATTTTAAAATCTTCACCAAGAGCGGCCTTTTGAATTTCGTACCAAAAATAAGCCTGCAATGCTTCTATTTCTGCTTCAGGAGTAAAAGCAATAGAAAAATTAGCCATTACATTTTCATTTTTGTCTTCACATCTTCCCAGCTAATAAGGCTTTTGGGATCTTTTGTTATTTTATCAATTCTTTTATCCAACTCTTCTTTTATTTCCTGCTTAGAAAATTTCTTGCCTATTGTATCATTGTCAATACTATCCCATAAAGCCTCAACCAGTTCTAATTTTTCATCTACCGGTAAATTTAAAAGTTGTTCTTTATTATACATTTCTCTTTTTACAAGTTACAAAAAATTGAATTGTTGTTTTTGAATTATAACAGATATTAAACTGTTACTGCATTTCTTTCTGTATTTATTTTTGGCTGCTGTGTTTCTTTGCCAATTGCATTATCAAGGTCTTCGATAAGATCATCAACATCCTCAATGCCTACACTAAGCCTGATAAGGGAATCTGTCAATCCGTTCTTCATTCTCTCTTCTCTCGGTATGCTTGCATGCGTCATACTTGCCGGATGGCCGATCAAACTTTCAACACCACCCAAACTTTCTGCAAGAGAAAATAATTTAGTTGTTGATAAAACTTTATTCGCTGCTTCCATACTGTCATCTTTTAATGTAAAACTTATCATGCCACCGAAACCTCTCATTTGTTTTTTTGCTATAGCATAATTAGGATGATCCTGGAAGCCACACCAGTAAACCTTATCAACTTTTGAATTGGAGCGTAACCAATTGGCAATTTTTTCTCCATTCTCACAATGCCTTTGCATGCGTATGTGTAAAGTTTTTAATCCGCGTAAAACTAAAAAGCAATCCTGTGGGCCCGGCACTCCGCCACAACTGTTCTGAATGAACCGGAGTTTTTCTTCCTGCGCAGCATCATTAATAATTAAACAGCCATGCACTACATCGCTATGCCCGCCTAAATATTTTGTGGCAGAATGTAAAACAATATCGGCACCAAGATCCAATGGTGTTTGCAAATAGGGAGATGCAAATGTATTATCAACACAAACCATAATGTTGTGTGGTTTTGCTATATCAGCCACTGCTTTTATATCTATGATGTTCATCATCGGGTTGGTAGGCGTTTCTGTCCAGATGAGTTTTGTATTGGCATTAATATGTTGTTTGATATTATTAGCATCCTGCATATCAATAAAATGAAACTTCAAACCATACTTCTCAAAAATTTTAGTAAACATCCGGTACGTTCCGCCATACATATCATTGGCGGCAATCACCTCATCCCCTGGATTTAAAAGTTTGATAACTGCATCAGTTGCTGCCATACCACTGCTAAAGCACAATGCAAATTTTCCATTTTCAATTGCTGCCAAAGCATTTTGCAGAGCCGTTCTTGTAGGGTTCTGCGTTCTTGCATATTCATATCCTTTATGATCGCCGGGTGCGGTTTGCACATAGGTAGATGTTTGATAAATGGGAGTCATTATAGCTCCGGTAGAAGGGTCTGGCTCTATGCCTGCATGAATTAATTTTGTGGCAAGTTTCATATATAATTAGTTTTTAAAAGTTATAGGTAACGCCGCTTTTACATCATCCCAATACATAAGCATATTTGCCCCCGTATCAGATTTTACAAAAATGATTGTAAGCGCTTCTGTTGAAATATTTTTTTCTGTGGTAAGATCCATGCGCACAACATCTTTGTCAGCATCATATTTAAGTCCCCATACATCAGTTTCTTTATTCACTATCATGGTCCACTTATCCTCATAAGGAATGCAGTATAAAGAGTACCGTCCTTTTTTTATTTTTTTATTATTGATCCAAATATCTTTAAAAAATTGAATTTCTGTTACCTCATTAGCACCGAGCCTCCATATCTCTCCAAATTTTTGAAGGTCGCCAAATATTTTACGGCCATTTACCTGGGGACGGCTGTAAATAATTCTCATAATTAAAGGCTCTGTAATTTTATTTTGAAATTTAAGTACCGGGTAGCCTGCAGGATAGTAACTCATATCCATCGGAGATTTATCAAGTGGAGGCAATTGTTGTGCTGAAACCTGTAGTACAAATGCTGATAACAATAATGTGATTATCCCTTTCATATACCCTTAATTGTTTTACAAATATAAACTGATTCAGGCAAGTAACAGGGTGGTTAGATATTGAGAAGCAAATTTTTTGAGTGTCGGAAAAAAAATAGCATAACAATCTTTTAACTCATCGTAATTTTTATTAAAGATAGCAAAGGCTGTGGCCGATTCATTAATATATGCCGCCCTGTAAACCAATCCCCCAAAGCTTTTTTCAATGCCGGCACGATATTGATAATTAAACAACCAATTATGTTGTTTCATGTGTGGGAAGGTATTTTGAAAACGTAAAGGAAGCAATGAATAATTTTCCTCGAGTGTATTATAAACTTGGATAGTAAAATTTTGCAAAGCTTGTAAATCTTTAAATTCATTTGTATCCAGCGCTAAAAAATGATCGTACACAACATCTACAAAAGCGCCGGAGTATAAACGATAAGCAGGACGGAAAAAACCTGCAGCTTTTTTTGTTGCAGGATGGGTATCAGTATATTCATCAATGGCTCTGTGGAGCGAAATGCCATTTTGTATGCCCGGCGGATAATTAAATTTTGTTTTGCCTTTTACAAAATCACTTATCATGTTGCCCGCTAATATCTCCGGCTGATTAAAAGAAAGATATGCGTGGGCAAGATAATTCATGAAAGAGATGCATGTAGGTATATGGCACAAGTGAGTGACACAACGATGATGACCAAAGATTAAATGCCGGCTAAATAATTATTTCAAAACTTCTGCTAATTTATTTTCAAGATCAGCGCCCCGTAATTCCTTTGCAATAATTTTCCCCTGCGGATCAACTAAAACATTATAAGGAATACCTTCTATACTGTACAAAGGAACTACAATACTGCTCCAGAATTTAAGATCACTTACATGATTCCAGGTAAGGCCGTCATCTTTAATTGCTTTTAACCATGCTGCCTTTTCTTTATCAAGAGAAACACCGAGTATGGTAAAATTTTTATCCTTAAATTTATTATACGCAGCAACAACATTAGGATTTTCTTCACGACAAGGCCCACACCAGCTTGCCCAAAAATCAACGAGTACATATTTTCCCTTAAACGAACTTAGCGAAACCTGTTTTCCATTAACATCCGGCAGGGTGAAATCCGGCGCCATCATGCTTTCTTCCGGTTTAATGTCTTTATTTTTAGTTTGAGTTAGTGATTGATTGTATTGCTTTACAAGATCATTAAGTGCGTGATGATTTGGGAAACGTTTTACCAAAGCATTAACCGTTTTTGTTATAGTATCCTGTTTAATTTGCTGTGAATATCCTAATGCAAATAATGCAATACTTGGGCTTGCAGTTGTATCAATATATTTTAAAATAAAATCATTGTATTGTGATGTGATCTGTGCAAGAGCGTTTTCTGAAATTTTAATAGCACTGTCATTTGCATGCGATCCTTTTAATGCAGTGATACCGTTTTCGCCAGCCTTAAGCAAACCCTGTAACGAATCAAGCATACTAATAAATTTTCTAAGAGAAGCATTAGCAGGCGAATTAAAAGTTTGAGATCTATATCCTTCGCCTGTTGCATCGGCTGTAAAGGATATGGCATCTTTATCATTTATAAAAATATAGGCAGGCCCTTTCTCTAACCTGATCCTGTATAAGCCTTCTTCTGATGCAATGCTTTTAATGCTAACCCTGCCTTTTTCTAATAACGAAGTATCTAATACTACAGGTGGCTCCTGGCTAAAATGGATTTCTTCTAAAAATATTTTTTGATCGGGAGCATTTTTAATTTCACCTGTTACTGTAAACTTTCCGGTTATATTTTCATCTTTGCATGAAAAAAAAGCTATACAACAAAATATAAAAAGTAATTTTTTCATTGAATATTTATTGATTTAATTTTTCAGTTAATAATTTATTTACCATTTGCATATCGGCTTTTCCTTTACTTATCTTTTTTACTTCCCCTGCAAATAAACCGATCAATGACTTTTTACCCTTTTTATATTCATTTACTTTTTCGGGCATTTTTTGCAGCACTTCATCAATCCACAAAGTTACTGTATCATCATTGCTCTCCTGTAATAAATTCAATTCAGTAACAATTTTAAGCGGAGCTTTATCTGGTTGTTGTAATAATGCTGTGAATATTTTAGAGGACGCTATGCTGAAATTTATTTTCCCTTCATCAATAAGTTTTATCAGCTCAGCAATTGTTTTTGCTGTAAGCGGGAAGTTGTTTATTTCAATATTATTTTCATTAAGGTAAGATTTGACAGGCCCCAGCAACCAATTGGCTGCAGCTTTATAATTATTTGTATGCTGTAATATTGAGTTGAAAAGATCTGAAGCAGATCTGTCTTCACAAAGAACTTTAGCATCGTATGCAGACAGGCCAAACTCTTTCTGGTATTGCAATTCAAGTTCTTTTGGCAAAGCCGGGATGGTTTGCTTTACTGATTCCATCATTTCAGCAGTAATAAAAAACGGGGTTAGATCAGGCTCGGCAAAATAGCGGTAATCATTTGCCTCCTCTTTAGTGCGCAGCGAAAATGTTGTTCCGGTTTCTGCATCAAAACTTCTTGTCTGCTGAATGATTTCTTCATTATTTTCCGATAGTTTTATAAGCCTCTCTATTTCATGTTCAATTGCTTTTTTTACATTACGTATCGAATTTAAATTCTTCACTTCCACCTTTGTCCCCAATTTTTTTTCTCCTCTTAAGCGGATAGAAATATTTGCATCGCACCGCAGGCTTCCTTCTTCCATATTGCCATCGCAAACGCCTAAATATCTAACCAGTTTGCGTATCTCTGTAATGTATGCAAAGGCTTCATCAGCGCTGTGCATATCGGGTTCGCTTACAATTTCAAGCAAGGGAACACCGGCCCTGTTAAGATCAATACATGTATAATTTTCATCTGCATCGTGCAAACTTTTACCGGCATCTTCTTCAATATGAATACGGTTTAATTTTATATTTCTTTCTGTAGAATCAATTCTGATTGTTACAAATCCATTTTTACAAATGGGAGTAGTGTGCTGTGAAATTTGATAACCCTTGGGAAGATCAGGATAGAAATAATTTTTTCTTGCGAAATAATTATTGCGTTCAATATCACAATGAAGTGCAATGCCTAATTTAATTGCATACTCTATTACTTTCTTATTCATTTTAGGCAGTGTGCCGGGGTGTGCCAGAGAGACAGGACTAATATGGGTATTTGGTGCAGCGCCAAATTCAGCACTATCCCCACAAAATAATTTGCTTTTGGTTAAAAGCTGTGTATGTACTTCAAGCCCAATAACAGCTTCATATTTTTTCTCATCAAACATTTTGCTAAGGTATGAAAACCATTTGCCGGTACTTCAGTGCATAAAAAAGACTGCCATAAAAAGCAGTCCTTTGTAAAACACACCTGAGAAGAAATTTATAGGTCCGCCCTATTAATTTTTTTAGGAATTTTTATTTCAAAATTCATATCCGAACCATTTCTTTTAGCTTTAATGTTATAAGAAGTTTTGTCTTTTACCTCTGCCAATTCTTTTCTTACTTCATTAATATCTTTTACTTTTTTGCCATTCACTTCTGTAATGATATCATTCTCCTTTAACCCTGCTTTTGCAGCGGCAGATTCATCCTGCACATCAGTGATCTTTACACCACTATCATTGTCTGTATCTTCAATACTTACTCCTAACCTTTCCCGTCCAAATCTCCACGACATTGCAAATGGCTCATGCGGTATGGTGGCTATTTTGGGCATTGTAAAATTAAAATTGTGGTCGCTCATGCCATTGCCGTTATAAGAAAAAGATCGCGAAAAACTTCTTTCTCCAAGGGTTGCTTTTGCCTCGCCTGTTTTGCCATTTCTTTTATAAGAAATAGTTACATCTTCCTTAGGCTTATACGCAGTAACTGCATCCATAAGATCATCGGGATCGGTGATCTTTTTATTTCCAACTTTGGCAATAATGTCCCCTTCTTTTAAACCGACTTTTTCTGCAGCGCTGCCTTTTGATATATCTGTGATCTTTACACCATCCTCATCTTTCTCTGTTGTTACACCAAGGAATGCCCTTTTTTCATTCCAGTTATTATCAAATAAATTTAAATTTTGGCCAGGCGTGTAAAGAAAATTTCTGTCGTTACCGAATTTTTGCCTCATAACAGATATATCATCATCCTTATACTCTGAAGAGGGTTTGCCATTTATAAATACTTCACCATCTTTTGTTTCGATAGTAAGTTTTTTGTCTTTGTCACCATTTTTTATAATGATGATCTCACGGCTATTATTTTTTGTTTTTTCTTTTTGTGCATATATGGGATAAGAGCACAAGGGCCAGCACAGAGCCATTAAAATAATCTTTTTCATCTTTATAATTTTATGTACGAAATATTTAGTAGATCAAATATAGATACATTTTTTGAATTACGAAATATTTCGCATAAATTTTAAAAGAATTTATTTTTGAGAATTTAAAGCTGAATAAACTATAATAGGACAACCATCTTCAATTTCATTTCCTTTGAACTGCATTCCTATTTTTTTTAAAATATTTATAGAGGCTAAGTTTTGGTTGTGCGCTTTTCCGAATATTGCCTCCAGCTTTAATTTTACAAAACCGTGATCAAGGGTATATTTTGCGGCTTCCGTTGCATAGCCTTTTCCCCATGCAGATTTTTTTAAACGGTAGCCAAGGTCAATCTCATCTCTATCAGCCAGGTATTTTAATCCGCACCAGCCAATAAACTCATTATTACTTTTTGGTAGGTTGCCCACCTGCCTAAATTGTTTTTGTATTGTGGCAAGATGATATCAACAATAATTTTTTTTGCCTGCTCTTCGGTTGTGAGCACAGGCTCATGAACATATTTTACAATTTCAGGATCGCTGTTTAGTTCGAGGATCAATGGAGCATCATCCTGAGTGAATTGACCAAGAATAAGACGTGGAGTTTCAAAAACAATATTCATTAAAGCAATGATTTTACTTTTTCAATTACTTCGCTGAGATGGCTTCCATTTTCGCCCACCGCAGTAGCTAAGTTTTTTTGACCACCACCCTTTCCATTAATAATTGGAGATATAATTTCTTTAATTATTTTATTTGAATCAAAGCTCAAAAAAATATCTGAACATCCAAGAAGCACATTTGTCTTTCCATCTTTTTTGCTTATTAAAAGTGCAACACCTTTTTGTTCTTCACTATTTTTTATTTCTAATTCAAAAAATATTTTTTTCAGAACACCCATATCTACATCAATGATTATATCCTGATAAAAATCTACAGAATTAATTTTTTCTCTTTTTAAGGTTAGTCTATCCAATGCCGCATGAGCCTGCAATCTTTCAAGTTTTTCTTTAGTTTTCTCTAATTGATTTCTATCATTTATCAATTCAGTTATATATTTCGACAAATCTTTTGGATTCTTTAAAATCAATTTCACTTCATGCATCTGATGTATTTGTTCATTAATAAAATGTTCAGCAGCTTTTCCACTTACTGCTTCTATCCGGCGAACCCCGGCGCCAATTGCAGTTTCCTGTTTTATTTTAAAGAATCCAAGTTCTCCTGTGCTGACAACATGTGTGCCGCCACAAAGCTCTATTGAATAATCCGGGTCGATAATTACTACACGAACAACATCACCATACTTTTCTCCAAACAAAGCCATAGCGCCTGTTTGCATTGCTTCTTCTTTTGGCATTTGTTTTATAACTACAGGAATATTCTCACGGATCTTTTCATTTACTAAGGCTTCCACTTTTGCAATTTCTTCATCAGTAACTTTTGCAAAATGAGAAAAGTCAAAACGTAAATATTCGTCGTTAACCAAACTTCCTTTTTGTGCAACATGTTTTCCCAGCACACTCCGCAAGGCAGCATGCATAAGGTGTGTTGCGCTGTGATGCACCTGTGTAGGAATTCTTTTAGCTGCATCAACTTTTGCAATTAATTTTTCTGAAATGTTTGCAGGTAAGTTTTGTGTGTAGTGAACGATGAGGTCATTGTCTTTTTTTGTATCAGTTACTTCTAACCTCACCCCTGACCCCTCTCCATTTGGAGAGGGGAAAAGCAACTCCCCTTTATCTCCAACCTGTCCGCCGCTTTCAGCATAGAAAGGTGTTTTATCTAAAACAATTTGGTAAGCTTCTTTTCCCTGCGATGTTATTTTGCGGTATTTTAAAACTTTGCTTTCTGTTTCAAAAGAGTCGTAGCCTACAAATTTTGATGAACCGTTTTCATTTACTGTTATCCAATCTTCTTTATCAATAATACTTGCAGAACGGCTGCGGGCTTTTTGTAGTTGCATTTCTTTTTCAAATTCTTCCTCATCAACTTTAAAACCTTTTTCAGCAGCAATAAGTTTCGTTAGATCAATAGGAAATCCAAAAGTGTCATTTAATTCAAAAGCATCTTTTCCTTTAATTGTTGTAGTCTTCCTAGTCGAAGGAGGTAGCGTAGTTGTTGTAGTTGTAGTAATAATTTCCTCAATACGTCTCAATCCTTTATCTAATGTGCTTAAAAAATTTTGTTCTTCTTCATGAATAACCTTCCTAATAAAATCTTTCTGCTTATCCAATTCAGGAAAAACATTTTCAAATTGCTCTGCTAACACAGGAATTAATTTATAAAGCAATGGTTGTTTCACATCTAAATAAGAAAAATAATATCTAACCGCTCTTCTTAATATCCTTCTTATAACGTAGCCTGCGCCTGTGTTTGAAGGAAGTTGTCCATCAGCAATTGGAAATGCAATCGCACGGATATGATCTGCAATTACACGAAATGCAACTGCCTCCCCCCAACCCCCTCCGGTGGAGGGGGAGTTATGCGAAGATTGTTGCGAAGACGGATTTTTTGCATCGGGATTATATTTTTTACCGGATAATTTTTCAACTTCAGCAATCGTTCCTGTAAAAACATCTATATCGTAATTGCTTTGCTTGTTTTGTAAAACTCTTACCAATCTTTCAAAGCCCATTCCTGTATCAACATGTTTTGCAGGCAAGGGTTCAAGGCTTCCGTCTTTTTTTCTATTGTATTGAATAAATACATTGTTCCAAATTTCAATCACCTGCGGATGATCATTATTAACTAAGCTTTTTCCATCAACACTTTTTCTTTCTTCGTCCGTTCTGCTGTCAACATGAATTTCTGTACATGGTCCGCAGGGGCCGGTATCACCCATCTCCCAAAAATTATCTTTTTTATTTCCCATGATAATTCTGTCTTTAATCTCCGCCTCTGTAAAACCAGAGTCGGACAGGCACATCTTCCAAAAATTAATTGCTTCTTCATCCCGTGGTAAATTTTCTTTTTCATCACCCTCAAAAACAGTAACGTATAATTTGTTTTTATCAATTTTATAAACTTCAGTCAGTAATTCCCAGCTCCATGCAATGGCTTCTTCTTTAAAATAACCCGTCCCGATACCGTCAGGTGATTCGGGATCACCAAAGCTCCAGTTACCCAGCATCTCGAACATAGTGTGGTGATACGTATCTACACCCACTTCTTCCAGGTCGTTATGCTTACCACTTACACGTAAACATTTTTGAGTATCAGCAACCCGTGTATGTTGTGGTTTTTTATTTCCCAAAAAATAATCTTTAAACTGGTTCATCCCTGCATTGGTAAACATTAATGTAGGATCATCCTTAATAACAATTGGTGCGGATGGAACAATGGTGTGTCCTTTAGATTTAAAAAAATCAAAAAAATGTTGTCGTATGTCAGAACCCGTCATCATGCCTATGCTGTATTTATGGGTGATTTTTGCTTATTAAGCCTTTATATTTGCTGAATTGGGACAAAGATAAAGCGCAAACGATTAGCTGCAAGATACAAGCCGCAAGACTATTAATAATCTGCATTGTAAACCAAAAGCTCTTTAGGGGTTTGGGGTATGAAAAAAATAAAATACTATTATAATACCAATACACTCCGTTACGAAAAATTAGTAACGCCGCTAAGAGTAAAGCTTCTTAAGTTTTTTGGATTTATTGCAGCAGCTTTGGTAACCGCTTTGATTTTGGTTTCTATTGCCTTTCGGTTTATTCCTTCGCCTGAAGCAAAGCTGGCAAGAGTACAATATCAAAGCATGAAAGAAAATTATGATGTGCTGAATAATAAAGTGCAGACGTTACAACAGGAAATGTCTTCTTTGGAAAATAGAGACAACCAGGTTTACCGTTCTATTTTTGAAGCCAACCCTTTACCGGATAGTGCAAGAGCAAAATTGACAGAACAAAAAAAGGAAGTTGAAAAAGTAGCTGCAATGAATGAAGATAAGCTTGGAAATGAGCTGGCAAAAACATTAAATAATCTTAGTGCAAGAGTTGCCTATCAGTTTGACAGTTACAATGATATTGAAAAATTAATAAAGAACCAGGGAGAAAAACTTGCAAGTATACCCGCAATACAACCGGTAAGCAATCGTGATCTTGACAGGATAGCATCGGGTTTTGGTATGAGGATTGACCCGGT
This sequence comes from Chitinophagales bacterium, assembly GCA_025353485.1. GTDB lineage: Bacteria > Bacteroidota > Bacteroidia > Chitinophagales > Chitinophagaceae > Ginsengibacter. The sequence goes on along the minus strand of JANXQO010000062.1, from coordinate 23,026 downwards.
GTATGGAACTCCTAAAATGCATAAGGGGCTTGACTTTACAGCACCGCAGGGTACACCAATATATGCAACAGGAAATGGAACTGTAACTGAAGCATCCTTTTCTGCATCCGGTTTTGGTAATCATATTATCATCAATCATGGCTACGGTTATGAAACTTTATACGGACACATGGTAAGGATGAAAGTAAGAGAAGGACAAAAAGTAAAACGCGGTGAATTAATTGGATGGGTGGGAAGTACGGGTAAAAGCACAGGGCCGCATTGTCATTACGAAGTTCATATAAATGGTGTAGAGGTTGATCCCGTTTACTTTTTTTATAACGACCTTACACCTGAACAGTTTGACAGATTATTAAAAAAAGCTGCAACAGGCAGTGCTAAAAGTTTAGACTAATGGCAGTAGCTCAAAAAACATTTGATTTTAATGATTCTTCCCAAAAAAAGCACGACAAAAAAATGAGCGCAGAAAAAAAAGAAGCCCGTAGAAATTTAAATTCCCCCGAGAAGATAAAATCTCCCAGGGGAAGAAAAAACTTAAAAGATATTATTGATAACGATTCGATCGTGATACCTGAAGATGAAATACTTTTTAAAAAAGTATATTATTCAATCGGCGATGTTTCAAAAATGTTTAATGAAAATGCATCACTGATTCGCTATTGGGAAAATGAATTTGATATTTTAAAGCCAAAGAAAAATTCAAAAGGCGACAGGTTCTTCCGCCCCGAAGATGTAAAAAATCTTAAACTTATTCATCATTTATTAAGACAAAGAAAGTATACTATAGAAGGTGCCAAAGAGTTTTTAAAAAGCAATAAAACTGCTGCAGAAAAATTTGAAATGATACGCTCGCTGCAAAAGCTAAAATCTTTTTTAAATGAATTAAAAGCGAGTTTATAAAAGAACTGCGGGATGTAGCACTCAAAAAAAAATTTAAATTTTTGTTGTAAGACGGGACCGTAAGATAATAACTTAGATCACTGAAGTGAATAAACCTGCAGATTACTATTTTTAAGAAAATAAATTTTATTGGCCCCTACTTTTAAAGAAGTATAATTTTTAAAAACTACAGGTAAAGAATATTGTGCAAGGCTGAGAGTGCCGAGCCCGTAACGATACAAATACGTATCATCAAATCCGTATAAATTTTTTTCTATCACTGCAATATTTTTCCACCCATGAAAAGGTATTTTATTTTTGAAGCTGCCATAGTAATCAAAAATATAAACACCTTTTTGGGGATCATACAAATACACAAAGCCATCCCTGTCTACAATTTGAACAGGTGAAGGAACAGAGTCGAAAAGCAAACGAAAGTCAATAGTTTCAGTAAGCACTTTACCTGCATCGTCAATTTTTTTTAATTTATTTTCCTGTTCATCAAACAGCCAGATATTATTATCATAAGAAGCCGCAACTGTTTTTACACCAAAAATATTTTGTTTACGAAGATTAATATTGGTTAATACATTCAGGTATTTATCTAACAGAACAATAGTTGAAAAATTTTCATAGAAGAGGATCGTCTTCCATGGATTTTGTGCATCCACATAAGAAAGCTTTCCATATTTTGTAACCTGGTTAAATACACCAACTGAATCTCCTTTTTCATTTAATTTTTTAAGCTGGTTATTGGTATTGATAATATACAGCTCTCCCAAATTATTTACGGTAAATGAAGCAATGGGATAACTTATAGCTTTTTGAAATTTGAAGATGGAATCTGTTTGTGCAAAACAGTGGTTGGTGAGGACACCAACCACGGCGACAAATAACACATTGGCAATTATGAGATGTAGTTTACTTTTCAATTGGTATAAAATTTCAGTTGAACATTTTCTCCATCAAACACAGCATAGCTGTTGTACTTTATCCAGTCGCCCAAATTAATGTAATGGGTTGCATCGCTTAATTTAAAATCAATTGGCAAATGCCTGTGGCCAAAAATAAAATAATCATACTGGTTTGTTTTCATCATCTCCCTGCTAAAGATGATAAGCCATTCTTTATCTTCTCCTAAGAATTGTTCATTTGTTTTTTCTGTAGCTTTCCTGCTTTTGCTGCTGAAATAATCCGCCAGCCCAATTCCAAAGCCGGGATGTAAAATGCCAAACAGCCATTTTAAAAATTTATTTCTAAAAACTTTTTTTAAGAATTTATAACGATGGTCTCCGGGCCCCAATCCATCGCCATGACCAATAAAAAATTTTTTTCCTTTCAGATCAAATTCTTCTGGGCGATGATATACTTTAACGTTAAGTTCTTTTTCAAAGTAACCTTTCATCCACATATCATGGTTGCCAACAAAAAAATGCACTTCAATTCCTGCGTCTGAGAGTTCTGCAAGCTTCCCTAAAATTCTTACAAATCCTTTGGGAACAACTCTTTTATACTCATACCAAAAATCAAAGAGATCTCCCAGGATAAATATTTGTTCCGCATCATTTTTTATTTCATCAAGAAATTTTACAATGCGTTTTTCCCTGGTCAGACTGGTAGCATGATCGGGTGCCCCGAGATGAAAATCGGAAAGGAAGTATATTTTTTTGCAGGCAGTGAGTTGCATATATATCAGGGAAATCGCTACCAGTTAAAAAATTTCTTTCGCAATTTCGTCTTTAGTTTTTTTAATGTGATTGGCAATATCAGTAATTATTGAAGATAAAGTACCTAATCTTATCGGATCGTGATTTGGAATAGTTATGTGGTGCTCGCCATGCTGAGTAGTTGTAAGTCTGATATGACTTCCTTTTTTGACGGCTTATTTGATAACCTAATTTCTCCAGAAGTTTAATTAATTCGGTGGAAGAAATATCTCTTGGTAATCTCATACAGCAATTACTTCTTCTTTAATCATGTGAAGGCGAATCAGTTTTGGTTTTTTGCCTTCATCAAAATGACATTCAACGGCTTCTTTAATATTCACTTTGATTTCATCCATAGTATCAGCTTCGGTGAATATACTTTCTCCGATTGCTTTAGCGGTATATCCTCCTTCCAAAGCCTCTTCTACCAAAAAGATAATTTCATTCATGGTATAAAGTTAGCCTAATCTTAAATAAATTTCTGTAAAATATTATGCCTTATCTACTAAAAACAAATACACTTCTTTTGGTCCGTGAACACCAACTACTAAAGTTTTTTCAATATCTGCAGTACGGCTTGGCCCTGAAGCAAATGTTATTGAGGAGGGAAAATTTCCCTGGTATTTTTCTTTTAATAACTGTAAAGTTTCTTTTATATCATACACTAACTGACTGGAATAAGCAATGCAGATATGAACGGGCGCATATACACTTACTGACCGGCCTGTTTGTGCAGTACTCATAACAATTGTGCCTGTACGTGCAATTAAATATTCGCAGGTAGTTATAGATGCATCACAAGTGGCAAGCGTTGATTTATCTATTTGGTAAGTAGCTGAATGAGAAATTATGTGAAATAATTTTTCTTCGTTGCAATAAATATTTTCCCATTTTTTTTCTGTAAGTAATAGTTGTAATTGTTTTGAAAGATCAGCCTCATTTACACAAAATGCAAATTTGCCAAGTAGCCTTGTAAACTCCTGGGCAAACTGAACGCCCAGATCGTCTTCCTGTTGCCGATATACAGAATTATTGCCCTCACTTTTTGGAAATGGAACAGGCACCGGATTACTTAGTGCCTGACGTATTTTTTTTAAAATATTTTCTTTTGAAGAAGAAACTTTCATAATGAGCATTATGCTGGAGTGGAAACCGGACCAGGCACGGGATCGTCTATTACAGCATCTTTGGGATTATCAACGATGTCCAATACTTTCTTTTCTTCGTAGGGGCGCTTGCCGATTAAAGCCTCCACATCACTTTTAAAAAGCACTTCTGTTTTTAATAATTCTTTTGCCAGAATTTCTACTTGTACCTTATGTTCTATCAGCAATGCTTTTGTTCTTTCATATGCTTCATCAACCAGTTTACGAACTTCTTCATCTATCATCTTTCCGGTTTCTTCACTGTAAGGCTTGGTAAACATATTTTCCTGCTGAGGATCATAAAAACTTATGTTACCAACTTTCTCATTCATGCCATAAACCGTAACCATTGCATATGCCATCTTTGTTATTTGCTGAAGATCATTGCTTGCGCCGGTAGATATCTTCTTAAAAAATATTTCTTCCGATGCTCTTCCTCCTAATGTCATACACAGCTGATCTGTTAATTGATCTGTATTATAAAGGTATTGTTCTTTTGGAGTATATTGAGCGTAACCCAATGCAGCAGTGCCTCTTGGCACTATGGTAACTTTTAATAATGGGTAAGCGTGTTCCAAAAACCAGCCGCAAATTGCATGACCTGCTTCATGGTATGCAATGATCTCTTTTTCTTCAGGCAAAATGATCTTGTTCTTTTTTTCCAATCCTCCGATAACCCTGTCAATTGCATCCTGAAAGTCACTCATATCCACAGCATCCTTTCCTTTTCTTGCGGCAATAAGTGCTGCTTCGTTGCAAACATTTGCAATATCTGCTCCGGCAAAACCCGGTGTTTGTTCAGCAAGTTTATGAATATCGAGTGTTTGAGAAATTTTTATTGGAACAAGATGCACTTTAAAAATTGCTTCACGTCCTACAAGGTCAGGACGATCTATTGATATCTGTCTGTCAAATCTTCCGGGTCGTAATAAAGCATTGTCCAATACATCAGGGCGGTTGGTGGCTGCTAAAATGATGATGCCAATATCGGTTCCAAAACCGTCCATTTCTACCAGCAACTGATTCAAAGTATTTTCTCTTTCATCATTGCTCATCATCATATTTTTTCCTCTTGCCCGGCCAATAGCATCTATCTCATCAATAAAAATTATACAGGGCGCTTTTTCTCTTGCCTGTTTAAAAAGATCTCTTACCCGGCTGGCACCAACACCCACAAACATCTCAACAAAATCACTTCCGCTAAGGCTAAAGAAAGGAACCTGTGCCTCACCCGCAACTGCTTTTGCCAGCAAAGTTTTTCCTGTACCCGGAGGACCTATGAGTAAAGCGCCCTTTGGTATTTTGCCGCCTAATGCCGTATATTTTTTAGGGTTTTTTAAGAAGTCAACAATCTCCATTACTTCTACTTTGGCTTCGTCCAAACCTGCAACATCTCCAAAATTTATATTAACACGGGTACCCTTATCAAACAAAGTTGCTTTTGATTTTCCGATATTAAAAATTCCTCCGGGGCCGCCACCACCGCCGGATCCACCCACTTTACGCATCATCATTATGAACAATAATCCTATCAATAAAATAGGCAATAATGTGCTTATAATCTGCCCAAATAACTCTCCTTCATCATCATAAGTAGTGCTGAATGATTTAAGTGTAGGATTTTCTTTTCTGAAATTTTCCATCTGCTCGGTGAAGTTCTTATCATCACCAATGGTAAATGATAATTGGGGGGGATCTAGTTTCGAAATTGTTTCATATTGGCCCTTTTTTAAAACCGAATTGTATAGAGCGGGCTTATTACTGATACTGTCTTTACTTACAAATACTCTTACAATTTTTTTATTTCTGATTATCTTAATTTCATTAACATCACCCTGTTTTACTAATTCTTTAAAGGCTTCAATATTAGTTTCAACACCTGAAGTGCTGGTTCCCCGATATAAATTATATGTTACAATTGCTGCGAATATTAATCCGTAGATCCAATAAATATTAAAACGCGGACGCTTTTTAGGATCTTCATTCGTCCCGGGAAGATTATTAGGATTATTCTTTCCGGGAGTTTGTTTTTTAAAATCTTGTTGTGCCATAACTACTTTTCTTGCAATATTTATTTTGGTCTAACGGAGCCGTTGCAGGGTTAGACTTTTTACAGTTATTTGTTACTTATTAAGTGTTCCATTGCAGGTGCATCACTCCACATTTCCTCCAGCCCGTAAAACTTTCTTGGTTCGGGTAACATTATATGTACAACTGCATTTACATAATCTATCAATATCCATTGCTCGCCCTGCCTTCCTTCGTGTTTATAGGGCAGTTCGCCACAGTTTTTTTTCACTTCAAATTCAACAGAATCAGCAATTGCTTTTAATTGGGTATTGTTTGTGGCTTCGCATATGATAAAAAAATCTGCCACAGCTTCGGGTATTTTACGAAGATCCAGACTTACAATTTTTTCACCTTTCTTCTCTTGTATGGCGTTAATAATATTTTTAAAAATTTTACTATTCCTTGTTAATCTTCTATGACTGTTTTTTTTTCTGTTAGCCAATACGGTTAAATTATTCAAATCTTATTCTTTTTAAATTATTCTCAAGGAGATTATCATCCGGTAGAAAATAAAGTTATTCGTGTAAATTGCAGTGAGTTATAAAATTTTTTTAACTGCATCCCGATAGCTATCGGGATTGATTCAAAAATACTAATTCTTTCCCAATCGTAATCAATGCATTCCGCTGCAAACTCTTTCACAATTCTTACCAGCGTGGACAGTACCAACAACTATGCCATGGCAAAGATCCGTGACGGTATTGCAAAGCACGGCGAGGCTTGGTTTACATATGAACAAACCCATGGAAAAGGTAGAAGAGGAAAGGTGTGGAAAGTGGAAAGTGGGAAAAATATATTATTGAGTATTTCAGTAGCAACGGGCTTTTTAACTGTTTACCAACAGTTTTACCTGAGTATAGATGTGTCATTAGGATGTTTTGATTTCTTTAAAAAATATGCAGGTGATGAAACAAAAATAAAATGGCCTAATGATATTTTTTGGAATGACAGGAAGGCAGGAGGCATATTGATAGAGAATATAATTAAAGGAAATGTTTGGCAGTGGGCTGTGATAGGGGTTGGCATAAACATTAATCAAACCGCATTTAATTTGGATTCTGTATTTCCACCTGTTTCGCTTAAGCAAATAACCGGAAAAGAATATGATGTTATTGAATTGGCAAAAGAACTTCATAAAGCAATAATGATGCGGTATGATGAGTTACAAAAAAACGGATTTGAAAAAATGCTCACTGAATACAATCAAAATTTGTTTGGTTTGGATAAGAAAGTAAAATTGAAAAAAGATAATATTGTTTTTGAAACAACAGTAAAAGGTGTTTCTCCACAAGGGAAATTAATTACCAATGATACGATTGAAAGACAATTTGATTTTGATAAAGTGGAGTGGATAAAGTAGCTACGAGATAAAAGAGATAAAGAATATAAAAGAGTAGCTAAGAAATACTAACGGTTGAAAGAGATAAAAAAAATTACTGTTTCTTTATCTCTTAGCTACTCTCGGCACTTCTTGCTTCTATTTCGTACCTGTTATTATGGTACCCATGTTTTATACTTTCCCATAAATATTTTAGAATAAAAATTACGTAACCATTTTGTTTAAATTGCTTTATATGGCAAAGCTCATGCTTAACCCATTTCTCATCATTTAAAAAATCCTGTTTAGTAGTATTGTGAAGATGTATGGTTTTACCAATTACTATAGCAACTCTATCCGATCGTAATTTTTTTGATGCAAGTTTTGCGATCCACGAATTTTCTTTAATAAAAAAATCATTCATACCCCAAAATTAATTACTTGGAGCGCCGCTGTTTATCCAGCAAATAATCTTATTTTTTTGATCGACGCTGAGTGAGCCCGATTGAGGCATAAGCCCGGCTTCTATCTGAAATTTTATATCCGATCTTTTTACAAAAATTTTATTATAATCAGTTAAAGGTCCGCCCCTGTTCGTGCTGCCGGCTGCGTGACAATTGGAACTGATGGCGCATGTTGTATTAACGATTGGTTGAACATCTGCAGCAAATTTAAATGACAAGCCTAAACAGGGATCAGCCGGGGCAGGATTACTTCCTCCACTGCCTTTGCTACAACTATTTATACAAAAAATAATGCTTATGAGTGTGGCAATAAAAATTAATTCTTTTTTCAAAATATAAATGAATGAGATTTAATTTAAGAGGCTTTTTGTTTGTTAATTGCTTCCCATGCCTCTAAAATTTCTTCACTGTGCATTTTTGATCTTGGTTTTTTGAATATTTTTTTGATAATGCCTTTTTCATCTATTAAAAAAGTGGTGCGGTGCAATCCCATATATTTTCTGCCATATAAATTCTTCTCTCCCCAAACTCCATATTTATCAATTATTTTTTTGTCTTTATCTGTAATCAGTGTAAATGGGAGATCAAATTTTTGTTCAAACTTTTTATGCTTTTTTTCATTATCAGGGCTTACGCCTAACACAATAATTCCTTTATTTTTTAATAACGAATAATTATCCCGGAGATTGCAGGCTTCAACAGTACATGTTGGCGTATCATCTTCAGGATAAAAATAAAGTACAACTTTCTTTCCTTTAAAATCGCTTAATGAAACAGGATTTCCATTCTGATCCTTTGATTTAAAAGCCGGGGCTTTGTCGCCTTCTGTTAATTGAGTCATAATTTACCTCACCCTCAATCTCCCGATTTATCGGGAGAGGCCGGGCATTTTTTAAAAATTAAACAATTGTTTTTTACTTTTCAACTTCATTTAAAATTTCAATTTATAAGAGAACTCTTCATCTTACAAAATGAAAAACCTTTTCTGTTTTATTTCCTGCTTCATCATCTACGCTAACTTTTAATTCATGGTTTCCGGGAGGGCACATCTCATCAAATTTATAAATAAAACTTTTTCCTTTGTCATTAGTAAAACGTAGCCACTTGCCATCAAGTTCTGCGTGGAAGTTTTTAATCAACTTCATATTATCAGTTATAATAAAAATGATTTGCGATGATCTTGAAAGATCTGCATTTTCTCTTATACCTATTGCAGAAATAACAGGAGGAATATTATCAACTACTAACTGAAAATTTCCAAACTCCCTGAATTTACCTGAAAACCATTCTCCATCTTTCACAGGTTTTACAACATCCATTTTAGCGTTCCATGTTCTTTGCAAAACTACCTTATCATTCATGCTTTGCAAATCCCTGTCAGGCTTTAAGCGTATGGTGAAATAGCCATGAACCGGCACCAGTGCTGTATGCACAGAATATGATGGAGAAACAGCATGCGGATTTATTGAGGCTTTTTTAGTGTAAACAAAATTTATAGAATCATACAAATCGTTTTCACCAAGTATCACCTGTATGTCCTCTCTTTCAAATACGTTTACAAAGCCAGGGCTAAATTTTTGTTCTGACAAATCCTGTTTGTATTTTGTCTCATTTATTTGTCCACGCTTTACTGCAAATTGTAAAACAGAAATGTTACCATAAGCATCCTTTACTTCTACTTTTATTTGATGAGCACTGTCATTTTCTAAATTAATTATTCCATCACTTTCAAAATCTTTATATACTCCTTCGGGATAACCCGGAAGTCTTGAAAGATGTTCAACAAAAGGTCCACCACCGGCTCTTAATTTATAATCAATATGTGCATTCAGGTATCTCGTTTCATCATAAGAAATATTATCTAATTGAAATCCTGTTACAGGTACTTCATCATTATAAAGTATGACCTCATAAATTCCATTTGGATTTGCAGAACCGGTATATCTGTCCACAGCAGAAATTCCAAAGCTCACTTTATCTGTATTGGCAATTATTACAGCAGATGCAGGCACATATTTTCCCGGCCCGACTGCGTCATTCCCGTCCGACCGTGTCATCCGGGTGGGCAGGCGGGCATTCACTTTTTTTAGCGGATACAATTTCGGTGTTTGTGAGTAGGTGCTTATACATCTGTCGTATACGGCCAGGCGGATTAATGTTGGAGGAACATCATCAGGGATTGGCAAACCAAATAAGGAAGGATTAAACACGTTATCGGTTTTTGTGTTTCTTATTTCGAAATGCAGATGAGGCCCCTGGGAACCGCCAGTATTACCACTGAATGCAATGAACCGGCCTTGTTTTACAGGAAATAAATTTGCAGGAATGTCTAAGAACACCTGCCATGATTGTAATTTGTATTGTTGCTCCTTTACATATTTTTCAAGCTCTGGAAAAAAATCATTCAGATGTCCGTATAAAGTTGTTAATCCATTAGGATGATTAATGTAGATCGCTCTTCCAAAACCGGCGGGCTCAATTTTAACATGAGCAATGTATCCGTCCGCTGAAGCCAATACATTTACATTTTGTTTTTGATTCGTTTTACAATCAAGCCCCATGTGGTAATGATTGGGACGTAATTCCCCAAAGTTTGCAGCCAGTCCAATTTTAGCCTTTACAGGATATATAAAATATCCTTTAGGATAATTTTTTGCAGGAAAGATCTGTGCTGAAAGCCGGAAGAAAAAAAACAGGAAACAAAAAAAGAGGAACGGTTTATGTAATGTAACAATTCTGTGGGTAAACATATTCACTGATATACAAATCTAACGCCTAAAAATTAAAATAAAAGTTATGTCGAAAGCAAACACGATTGGAGCATTAATTTTAGGAGCCGCCGCAGGCGTTGCTCTTGTAAAATATTTTAGTATGCCCGAAGATGAAAGAACCGAATTTATAACCCATTTAAAAAACAGGGCTCACGATCTGTTAGATGATGCTGAAGGAACGGTGGACAAAGTAAAACAGCATTTTGCTGAAATAGATAGGAAGCCCAAGGAAGCCTGGGTTGATAAACTTTTTGTTGCAAAAAGATTGCTTACAGAATTATTTGGTTCGGAGAGAAGATTTTTAATTTAATTTTTCACCGCAGAGAAATAAGAAGCAGAGTTTTCGCAGAGAAAAATATCTACAACATGTGCAGGAACAAAGAAAAAGAGATTAAGAAAAAGCATAGCTTACAGGCAGATGAAAATGAATTATAGCTTTTTCTCTTTCTACGCTACACTCCTATTTAGTTACCCAAATTGATATTATATAAAACTCTGCGTAAACTCTATTTACTCTTTTCTCTGCGGTGAAGATTTACTTTCTTGTAAAAATTAAATTACTGTGTAGTACTTTTGCCCGCCATTTGGCAGCAAAAAATTATGCCTAAAGATCTATCCATTACATCAGTTCTTATAATCGGTTCCGGGCCAATTATTATTGGCCAGGCATGTGAATTTGATTATGCCGGTACACAGGCCGCAAGAAGTTTAAAAGAAGAAGGCGTTGAAGTAATTCTCATCAACAGCAATCCTGCAACCATCATGACAGACCCGATGATGGCAGACAAAGTTTATCTTCTTCCATTAACGATAGAAAGTATTGAACAAATTTTACAGGAAAATAAAATTGATGCAGTGCTGCCAACGATGGGAGGACAAACAGCCTTAAATCTTTGTAAAGAAGGAGATGAACTTGGTATTTGGGAAAAGTACAAAGTAAGATTAATAGGGGTAGATATTAAAGCCATTGATAAAGCTGAGGACAGGGAAAAATTCAGACAATGGATGATAGAACTTAAAGTGCCTGTGGCTACTGCAAAAACAGCTAACTCATTTTTAGAAGGGAAAGAGTTTGCACAAGAGATCGGCTTCCCATTGGTTATTCGTCCTTCATTTACATTGGGCGGCACAGGTGGAAGTTTTGTTCATAGCAAAGAAGAATTGGATGAGGCGCTCAACCGTGGATTACAGGCCTCACCAATGCATGAAGTTCTAGTGGAAAAAGCATTGCTTGGTTGGAAAGAATTTGAGCTGGAGCTTTTAAGAGATGCCAATGATAATGTAGTTATTATTTGCACTGTAGAGAACTTTGACCCCATGGGGATTCATACAGGAGATTCAATAACAGTCGCACCCGCTATGACGTTAAGCGATACTGCTTATCAAAAAATGCGCAATACTGCAATAGCAATGATGAGAGACCTTGGTAATTTTGCCGGAGGTTGTAATGTTCAGTTTGCATTAAATCCACAAACAGAAGAGATAACTGCTATTGAAATAAATCCAAGAGTTAGCCGGTCATCTGCACTGGCATCAAAAGCTACCGGTTACCCCATTGCAAAAATTGCTGCAAAGCTTGCCATCGGTTACAATCTTGATGAATTAAAAAACCAAATAACAAAAACAACATCAGCCTATTTTGAGCCTGCATTGGATTATGTAATTGTAAAAATTCCAAGATGGAACTTTGATAAATTCAAAGGTGCTAATGACACCTTAGGACTGCAAATGAAGTCAGTTGGTGAGGTAATGGCAATAGGAAGAAGTTTTGCTGAAGCAGTTCAAAAAGCTTGTCAGAGTTTAGAAAATGAAGCAGTGGGTTTGGGTTATTATGGTAAAAGTTTAATGTATGCGGAAGAAATAATAGAATACTTAAAAGTGCCAAAGTGGGATAGAATATTCCGCATTAAGGATGCACTGATGATAGGGGTAAGTGTAAAACGAATTTGTGAATCCACAGGTATTGACAGATGGTTCATTTACCAGATACAAAAAATTTGTGATTGTGAAAAAGAAATCGCCAAGTATGATCTTGATACAATTCCGGATGAACTTTTAAAAGATGCCAAACATTTAGGTTTCAGCGATGAACAGATGGCAAGGATAATGAATGAAGGATATACTGATGAAGACATCTACCAAAAAAGAAAATTGCTTGGTATTACCCGTGTTTTTAAAATGGTAGATACATGCAGTGCAGAGTTCGAAGCAAAAACACCTTATTTCTATTCAACCTTCGAAGACAATCAAACTGCTGAGCTATCAAATGAAAGTAAAGTATCCGGAAAAAAGAAAGTAATAGTCTTAGGTTCCGGACCAAACCGAATTGGGCAGGGTATTGAATTTGATTATTGCTGTGTGCATGGATTGCTTGCTGTAAAAGAATGTGGTTATGAGGCCATCATGATAAATTGCAACCCCGAAACCGTTTCTACTGATTTTGATATTGCAGATAAATTATATTTCGAACCTGTTTTCTGGGAGCATATCTGGGAAATAATTGAGCATGAAAAACCGTTGGGAGTTATTGTTCAGTTGGGAGGACAAACAGCATTAAAGCTCGCCAAAAGATTGCATGAAAAAGGCATCAAAATTATCGGCTCCTCATTCGACAGTATGGATATTGCAGAAGACCGTGGAAGATTTAGCGACATGCTGAAGGCTTTGGAAATTCCATATCCAAACTATGGAACAGCGTATGACACTGATGATGCTATTGAAGTTGCCAAAAGCGTTGGCTATCCTGTATTAGTAAGGCCCAGCTATGTTTTAGGCGGACAAAGAATGCGCATCGTTTTAAATGATGAAGAACTGGAAAAGGGAGTGTTGAGTTTATTAAAGCATTTACCAGGGAATAAAATATTAATAGATCATTTTTTAGATCGTTGCCAGGAGGCAGAAATTGATGCCATATTTGATGGAGATGATTTTCATATAATGGGGGTGATGGAACATATTGAACCGGCAGGTATTCATAGTGGCGACAGTAATGCTGTACTACCGCAATTTAATTTGTCGCCATTGATCGTTCACACCATGGAAGAATATGCCGAAAAAATTGCAAGAGAATTAAAGATACAGGGGCTTATAAATATTCAATTTGCAATTAAGGACGGCAACGTTTTTGTAATAGAGGCTAATCCGCGTGCTTCCCGAACAACTCCATTCATTGCCAAGGCATATCAAATTCCATATTTAAATATTGCAACCAAAATAATGCTGGGAGAGAAAAAATTAAAAGACTTTACTTTTGACAAAAAGCTTCAGGGCTTTGCCATTAAAGAACCCGTATTCTCTTTCAATAAATTTCCCGGAGTAAATAAGGAACTCGGCCCCGAAATGAAAAGTACCGGTGAAGCAATCCGTTTTATCAAAGATCTTCGTGATCCTTACTTCAGGCAGTTGTACAAAGAAAGAAGTATGCATTTAAGCAAGTAACATTTTTTATTCTAACATTTTATTCCGCTTGCTTTTGAGCGTTATGTTCTATGAACAATTATCTTTATAGGATGAAAAAATTCCTGTTTGTCTTCCTTTTGTTTCCCTGGAAAATATTCTCTCAAACCTATATTATAAAAGATAATTCCGCCACTGATCAAACAATTTCTTTACAAAAAGTATTTGATGATTCGCAGGTAAAAGAAGTTGTTATAAGCGCTTCAGTAGTTGTTAATGGAACACTTACTATTCCCTATGATAAAATTTTAAAATTTGAGGGTGGAAAATTTTCCGGCAAAGGAACTATAAACGGAGGTATAATTGAAGCTAACTTCCATGCAAATATTTTTGATACAACCTTAACTGTAAATCCCAAAATTGTTGATCAATATTTTTCTGTTGCATGGTTTGGTGCGAAAGGAAACAACACTGATGATTATACTGCGATACAAAAATCAATAAACACCTGTATAAAAAATAATATAAGAACCGTTTTTTTGCCTGCGGGAAAATATAAAATTTCAAAACCATTAATCATCCAAAATGAAGGCACGTTTTGTACAGTCGGGATGTTAGGTGAATCCTCTTTTTGGGATTCTAATATTGGAAGCGAATTATATCCAACCTTTACAAATACATTCGCAATCGGCATTCAAAATAGCAAAGGATGTAAGATCAGAAAATTAAAGATCACCGGATTTTTTTCTCCTCCAAATACCAACGATCGCCATAAATTTTTTAATACTTCTTTTGAAGATTTTAAAGATAATGTTTGCAGGGATAGCAGGTTTTCTCCTTACGCAGCCATTGTCATTGATCCTTTTACAAATCTTTCATCCAATAAGATGCCCGCTGATGGCGGGTACCCTGGCCTAACATCTTATTATGGAAAGTACAATGGATTTTCAACCAGCACAGGAAGCACAGGAATTGAGATAGAAGAGTTGAGCATAAATAATTTTGTTGTAGGTATTTGCTCTTCTCCAAACGGGCTTACACGCAATGCAGAAATAACTATCATAAATAAAATTCAATTTGAAAATTGTAAGCTTTGTATTTCCGGCGGGCAGGACCAGGAGAAAGCAAATGTTATTTCAAATATTTATTGCTGGGGAGGTACGCATACGATTTTTGCAACTGATTTATATGGTGGAGCAAGAATGGCCGGTAACTGGAATATAGATCATGCAAATATTGCAGGCGCAGTGGTGAGATTTATATACAACGATCAGCATGGATATTTTCCAACGTATGTTAGTCATGTGTTTGCAGAAAGCCTTGGAACATGGGGTACAATTAATTCTGAACTTGCCTGTGAAATTTCTGATTGCCATATTGATTTTGAATATCCAAAAGTTGCAGGTGCCCAAACTTTAATTACTTCATGGGGAGAAAACATAGTTTACAGGAGCTGTAATTTTAGATACTACGGAGAAAAAACGCCAATGAAAATAGAAGGTAATTGCGTTTTTGAGCATTGTTATTTTTCAGGACCTACAGTTAAAAAAAGCGGGGGCGTTACTAATTTTTTTGTACCCCGGCAACCCTTTATTAAAAACGTTCTGTTATTCGCTATAATAATCCTGGTAGTAGTTATGGTACTATTCTATTCAATTAAGAAGAAGTATTTAAATTATTCATCTTCCAATATCAGTAGAAACTTTACCTGCCTTTTATAAAATTCATCAAATACAGAAAAGATTTTTTTTTAATAAGTAACTTTAATATATACCATTGCAGAATTATGGCGCTCTTTTAAAGAAAGAGACAGGGAATCTTTTGCAACCATTTATTATCAGTATTTTAAAAACCTTTATGAATATGGATTACGAATAGTTGATGATAAGAATCTGGTAAAAGACTGTATTCATAATCTGTTTGTAAAGCTTTGGAGTAATAAAGGTAACCTTGGCGAAGTAAAATATGTAAAGTCATACCGGCTTGTATCCTTACGCAGTATTATCTACAATAAAAAAGAAAGAAGTAATAGAAACAGACCAGTCCACAGGGTAAAATCATTGCGAAAGGTTTAAGAGGAGATGCCCTCAATAAAAAATTAGAATTCGGTACGTTTCTTATAGAAATAAATTTAAAAATTTAATTTAAAAAATAATTCATGAAAAAATTATTCACTGCTGCATTCTTACTTCTTTTTTCCAATTTTCTTTTTGCGCAAACGGTAAAAAACCTGTAGAATGGTCTTATTCAGCAAAAAAAATAAATGCTACAACTTACGAAGTGCATTTAGCAGCAAACATTGAAGAAAGATGGCATTTGTATTCGCAAACAACACCCGATGGAGGGCCTGTAGCCACTACAATTACTTTCACCAAAAACCCTTTGCTAACTATGGATGGAAAAATAAAGGAAGTGGGTAAGCTTCAGCAAAAACACGAGCCTTTATTTGGCGTGGATGTAAAACAATTTTCTGATAAAGTTGATTTTGTGCAGATAGTAAAATTAAAAACCCCGGTAAAAACAAATGTGGCCGGGAGTATTGAATTTATGGTGTGTGACGACAAACAATGTCTTCCTCCATCTACACAAAAATTTTCTATATTGCTTAAGTAAACAATTCAAAACACAAAAGAATGATACAATTTATTCGTGCATTTTTTTGCATGTGCCTTACCCTTATTGCGTTTAGTGTAAACGCTGCAGATTCAACTGCGATAAAACTTGGTTATTCTCAACAAAGAATAAATGATAAGGAAATATTACTTACGATAAAAGTGAGTTCTGAAAAGAATATAAAATTATATCCACTCAAAAAAAATGAAGCAGATGCATTGTATTCTTCTGTCAGTTTTGATTCTTCCTCTGCAAAATATTTGATTGGTACTATTGAAGAAAAAGGGGATTTAAAAACAGAAAAAGACTTGTCAGTAAAGGCTACGGTTTCTTATTTTTCTGATTCAGTACTCTGGCAACAAAAAATAAAAGCAGCAACTTCAGATAGTTTTGTTTTAAAAGGGGTGGTTAGTTATTTGTATAAACAGGATGATGAATATAAGCCAGGTGAAGAGAATTTTAAATTTTTTATACAACCTGAGAATATAATAAAAGTTGATAGCAATACAGGCATTACACAAAACCGCTCTTTGCTCTGGATCTTTTTAACAGCCTTTGGCGGCGGGCTTCTTGCCCTGCTTACCCCCTGCGTATATTCTATGATACCCATTACCGTTAGCTTCTTTACAAAGCGAAGTAAGAACAGGGCTCATGGCATTCGTAACTCTCTTTATTATTCAGCATCCATTATTATCATTTTTACATTACTTGGTTTTTTAATAACATTAATTTTTGGTCCGGCGGCATTAAATAAACTTGCCACCAACTGGATAGCCAATCTTATTTTCTTTGCCGTGTTTTTATTATTCGGCATTTCTTTTCTCGGCGCTTTTGAAATTACCCTGCCAGCTTCATGGGCAACAAAAAGTGATACCAATGCAGGCATGCATAATTTTCTGGGAATATTTTTTATGGCGCTTACGCTGGTTCTTATTTCTTTTTCATGCACCGGCCCCATCATAGGCAACCTTCTGGTACTTGCAGCGCAGGGAAGTTATTACGGCCCGCTGGTTGGCATGTTTGCATTCTCACTTGCACTGGCGCTTCCTTTTGCATTGTTTGCTTTCTTCCCAAGTTTATTAAATAAGCTTGGCCAGGCAGGCGGCTGGTTAAATGCAGTAAAAGTTTCACTCGGATTTTTGGAACTGGCGCTTGCTTTAAAATTCTTTTCCAATGCAGACCTGATGAAAGGATGGCGCTTGCTGGACAGGGAAGTGTTCATCAGTTTATGGATAGTGTTGTTTGCTTTACTGGGCATTTATCTTTTGGGCAAATTAAAATTTCATCATGATGATGAATTACCTAAAAATGATTTTGGATATCCATATTTAAAAGTGGGCAGGTTATTTTTTGCCATTGCTGCCATTTCATTTTCAGTTTATATGATCCCGGGTTTGTGGGGCGCTCCCTTAAAAAGCATAAGCGCTTTTGTACCGCCAATGGGTACACAGGATTTTACAAGCGCTGGCGAAAATAAAAATACCATGTACAATCTTTCTGTTGTAAAAGAGGAGGCACCTCACCCGGTAAAATATGCAGATCAAATGAAAATATATGAACCGGAAGTTGTTGTAAAATATGGAATGATTACTTACTTTGATTATGATGAAGCATTGGCTGTTGCACGAAAATTAAAAAAACCTTTGATGCTCGATTTTACAGGCATCAACTGTGTTAACTGCCGCAAAATGGAAGGCCAGGTTTGGAGTGATGCGGAAGTAATGAAAAGATTAAAAGAAAATTTTGTTATTGTTTCTTTATATGTAGATGTACAGAATGTTGACCTGCAGCAGAGCGAACAATATTTTTCAAAAGCATTAGATAAAAAGATAGAAACACTTGGAGATAAGAATGCCGACTTTCAGATTACAAAATTTGGCGCCAACACACAACCTTATTATTTCTTTTTAGATGCTAATGAAAGAAGGCTTGCTCCGCAGGGATATGGATACGATCCGGACATCAACAAATTTATCAGGCTGCTTGATGATGTAGCAGAAGCTTACAAAAAATAAATTAAAATGATTAAATATTCTTTCTATGAAGAGATACTTCTGCCGAAAGAAAATTTTACTGAAAATAAATTCAAACACCTGAGGCATATAACAGGCAATAAACCAGGCTCTAAATTATTTACCGGTATAAAGCTGGTATCAATTTTCATAGAAAAAGCGGTAAAAAAAACTAACTTTATTTATTTAAATGGTAAGTTATAAGCCACTATAATCATATCCCTTTTCTTATTTTGCATCCTCTTTAAAAAACTTATAAAAAACATAATATGAAATTGAAAAAATTAATTTTTCTGTTGCTGGTTATTGGCCATTCACTTGCTATATCAGCACAATCAAAGTATCAGTGGAAGCAGGCAACATCGGGCGGGTATGCATATAAGTATGTAACCAAGGACCCTATGGCTACCCGTTTTTACACATTGAAAAATGGACTTACTGTTATCTTATCTCCCAACAAAAAAGAACCAAGAGTATCAGTAAAAATTGCGGTAAGAACAGGTAGTAATAATGATCCAAAAGATCATACAGGGTTAGCGCATTACCTGGAGCACCTTTTATTTAAGGGAACTGATAAATTTGGATCATTGGATTGGGCAAAAGAAAAACCTTTGCTCGACAGTATTGATAATCTTTACGAAGTATATAATCATACCACAGATCCCGCAAAACGTAAAGAGATTTATAAGCAGATAGATAAAATTTCAGGTGAGGCATCAAAGTTTGCAATTGCCAATGAGTATGATAAAATGATGGCATCTATTGGTTCGCAAAGAACCAATGCACACACGTCAGTTGAAGAAACTGTTTATGAAGAAGACATTCCTTCTAACGCCATTGATAAGTTTATGGTAATACAGGCAGAACGTTTTAGAAATCCAATTTTAAGAATTTTTCATACAGAGCTTGAAGCAGTGTATGAAGAAAAGAACCGCGGCCTGGATGATGATAACCGCAAATTGCAGGAGGCTACATTATACAATCTGTTCCCTACAAATAATTATGGCCAGCAAAGTACAATTGGTACAATTGAACATTTAAAAAACCCATCACTAAAAGCTATCCGTCAATATTATTATAAATATTATGTTCCTAATAATATAGCTATTGTAATGGCCGGAGATTTTGATGCAGATCAATTGGTAAAAACTATTGATAAAGATTTTGGTTACATGAAACCCAAGCCTGTAGATGATTATAGAGGACCCATAGAAAAGCCCGTTGCAGGGCCGATAGTAAAAGAAGTATTTGGACCAAGTGCTGAGAGTATGAGAATAGTATACCGCCTTGGCCCCGGCAGTACAAAAGAGTCGCTTATGGCTGATATGTTAGGTTCATTACTTTCTAACGGAAAAGCCGGGCTTCTTGATCTTAATCTTAACAAGCAGCAAAAAGTTTTGGGAGCTGCTGCCGGCAGTTTTCAATTTAAAGATTATGGAGTATTTCTTGCGCTTGCTTCTCCCAAGCAGGGACAAACATTGGAAGAAGTGAAAGATCTTTTAATAGGACAAATTAGTATGCTTAAAAAAGGTGAATTTGATGAATCTATTTTAAAAGCAATTGTAGCCAATGATAAATTAGGCAGGTTACAGGCATTGGATAACAATAATAGCAGGGCAGTAAATATTGCTGATGAATTTATAAAGAACCGCGGTAATAAATGGAATACAGAAGTTGGGTATGTGGATGAGATGAGCAGGATAAGTAAAAAAGAATTGGTTGATTATGCCAATAAATTATTTGGCGATAATAATTATGTTGTATTATATAAAAGAAAAGGGGAGGATAAAAACATTGTAAAAGTGGAGAAGCCCCCCATCACCCCGGTTGAAACAAATGCAGGAAAACAATCTCCTTTTGTAAAAGAAATTACTTCCACACCTTTGCCAACTATAAAACCTGTTTGGATAGATTATACAAAAGATCTTCAAAGAGGTAAACTTGGCAATGCAGATGTGCTTTATGTACAAAATAAAGAGAATGATCTTTTCCGTTTGTATTACCGGTTTGATATGGGGAGCTGGAATAATAAGTTGCTTGCTTACGCTGCAGGTTACCTGCAGTTTTTAGGAACGGATAAATACTCTTCAGAAGAAATAAGCAAGCAATTCTATTACCTTGCCTGCAACTTTACTGTAAATACAGGCAACGAAGAAACTACCGTTATCATAAGCGGGCTTGAGGAAAATTTTGATAAAGCAGTTGCTTTGTTTGAAGACCTTATTCATAATTGCAAACCGGATGAAGCCGCACTTGCCGGGTTAAAAAACCGTGTACTTAAAACAAGAGCAAATAATAAACTAAATAAAACTGCGATATCCCAGGCATTAAGAAGTTATGCTTCTTATGGTCCGCAAAATCCTTTCAATTTTGTATTAACTGATGATGAAGTTAAAAACCTGAAGGCTGAAGATCTTACTAACCTTTTACATTCACTTATGAGTTACAGTCACAAAGTATTGTATTACGGTCCAAAGCCACTGGCAGCGCTTACAGCAAGCCTTCAAAAGCTTCATACAATGCCGCAATCATTTACAGCAAATGACCAGGGTGTAAAATTTAAACGCACAGTGCAAATAAAAAACGAAGTTTTATTTGCTGATTATGATGCTGTGCAGGCAGAAATATATTGGGTTAAAAATCTTAGTGTGTATGATCCTAAAGAAGAGGCGCTGATAAATTTATTCAATGGGTATTTTGGGGGAGGTATGGGCTCAATAGTTTTTCAAACCATTCGTGAATCCAAAGCCCTGGCATATTCCACATTTGCACAGGTTCAAACCCCGCTTAAAAAAGATGACACGTATTCTATTATTGCATATGTTGGAAGCCAGGCTGATAAAATGAATGAAGCGGTTGCGGGTATGAATGAATTACTGGATGACCTGCCAAAGGCTGATGCCAATTTTATCAATGCAAGAAAAAGTTTAATGAAGGATATTGAAACTGACAGGATAACCAAAGATGCTATCATTACCAGTTATCTTAATGCAGTAAAAAAAGGAGTAGACCGTGATCTTAGAAAAGATAATTATGCGCAATATTCAAACATTACATTAAATGATCTGTATAAATATCATCATGATGTATTATCTAAAAAACCTTATACATATTGTGTTGTAGCTTCAGAAAAAAGAATAAATGTTGACGATCTTAAAAAATATGGAGAAGTGAAAAAGCTCAGCTTACAGGAATTATTCGGATATTAATATTCATTTCTATTATTTATAAAGCCGTCTCTTGTTTTAGAGACGGTTTTTTATTTAGATAGATGTAAAAACTGATTTGACAAATTTCTTCCTTTGTATATTTGAAATATAAATTGTGCCATGCGAATTATTTCTTACAATGTAAACGGCATCAGGGCTGCCATAAAAAAAGGGTTTATTGATTGGCTTAAAATTAATCCTGCTGATGTTATTTGCCTTCAGGAAGTTAAAGCACACCGTGGTGATATTGATGTTGTTTCTTTTGAAGCATTAGGTTATCATACGCATTGGTTTTGTGCGCAAAAAAAAGGATATAGTGGTGTAGGCATTCTTAGTAAAATTAAAACGGATAATATTGTTGAAGGCTGCAATATTGAACAAAGTGATTTTGAGGGAAGGGTTATCCGTGCTGACTTTGGTGATGTTACTTTAATAAATGCTTACTTTCCATCAGGTACCAGCGGCGATATAAGGCAGGCCTATAAATATGTTTGGCTCAATGAGTTTTTAGATTACCTGAATGAACTAAAAAAATCAAGAAAAAAATTAATTGTTTGTGGCGATTATAATATTGCCCATAAAGAAATTGATATTCATAATCCTGTTTCCAATAAAAAAACAACAGGCTTTTTACCGGAAGAGAGAGAATGGTTCGATAAATTTTTAGCCAATGGTTTTGTAGATGGATTTAGAGTTTTAAATAAAGAACCTCATAAATACACATGGTGGAATGTACTGCGGCCCGGTACCAGGTTAGAAAATAAAGGCTGGCGTATTGATTATATAAGTGTTACCGAAAATTTAAAAAATAAAATAAAGGATGTAAATATTTTCCCGGAAGTGAAACACAGCGACCATTGCCCCACTTATATTGAAATTGATTTTTAATGATCATTTATAACATTACCATTAAAGTAAACAATGCTATTTTGGTTGAATGGATCAAATGGCAAACGGAAGAACATATCCCAGAGATAATGTCTACTCAACTTTTTGATAAACATACATTTTTTCGTTTACTGGAACAGGATGATACAGAAGGACCCACTTTTGTTTTTCAATATTATACTCCGGCAAGAAAAAACTATGATAAATATATAAAAGAATATGCTCCTAAACTTAGAGAAAAGGCTTTTAAAAAATGGGGAGGTGGATTTATTGCCTTTAGAAGTTTACTGGAGTCTGTGCAATAATTGTGCATAAATTACATAGAACTATTTCCTGATTATTTTTAAAATTTACCGGTAAAACCCTTTGCTGCAAAGGATTCTGAATTAGCACTATTAAAACCCTTTGTGGTGCTGCATTTTAGCGGATGCAGTAAATTATATATGCTAAATATCAAACATTATACCTTTATAAAACCCTTGCCACATGCGGATTTGAAGAGATTATTATATTTTTAAAAAATAGCATAAAAAATTTTGTTGCAATAAAAAATAT